>JALZWJ010000226.1 GCA_023300065.1 Akkermansiaceae bacterium | reverse complement strand
ATTGAAGGGAAGAGCCCGTGGCTTGGAGAGGGTGATGGAGGTGCCCTTGTAGCCGCCGGTTTCTAGGAGGTGCGAGCCGGTGGGGAGGGGGATGGGGCCGTGGATTTCCATGAGGTGGCGGAAGGCGAGGGCGGTGCCCATGAGGCAGATGGGTTGACCGGAGGGGAGGTGGTGGAAGAGGGGGGCGAGGTGGAATTTAGAATCACGGAGGAGAAAGTGGGAGTCATTGCCCGAATTGAGATGGGCGAACATGTGACTGAGGGAGGATTGGGGGGCTTCGAGATTCGAGGGCGCGAGGAAGAAGGTGGGGAGTTTGGGCAGAGGCCAGCCTTGATCGATGGCGAGTTCGTAGAGCTCGGTCTCTGGAAAGTGGTGTGAGCCGCGAACCTCAGTGGTGGTGCCGGAGGTGAGGAAGGTCGTGGTAATGGCTGCTCTGCAAGTGAGTGGGTGGGCGGCGAGCTTAAAGGCGCTGGTGGGAACGGCGGGGATGTCTTGCCAGTTTTTGAGGGGGGAAGAGGGCGCGGTGAGGTTTGAATAGGCGCGGTAGGGGGCGTTTTCTTCTAACTGCTTAGCGTGAATTTCCAGCGCGAGGGTCTGGAAATCTCCGTTCGTTTCCTCTAAAATAAACTCAGAGAGGCGCTCTGCGAGGGGTGTTGAAGCGGATTGAGCGGTCATTTTGGTTATTTCGAGGCGGGTGGCGGCTTGACAAGAGGCGAAACCACGCGAAAGTTTGCCACGTCGAATTCTTATAATTCGACATCTAAGTATCCCCAACCCCCATTTATTTTGAAAGCCCTGTTTTTTCCCAAATCCCTTATCGGGCTCATCTTGATGAGCTTTTTGTTTGCCAGTTGTGGTCCCCTAGGGCCGAGCCGTGCTGAAAGAGAGGCCGCAGAGGCCAAGGCGTTGGCCGTTGAAAAAGCAAGGGTAGATAAAGCAGCTGCTGATGCAAAAAAAGCGGCATCCAGAGAAAGAGCCCGGATCAAAGCGAACAAGGAAGCAGCGGCTCGCCGCGCTAAGCTTAAGAAAAGTAGGTCCTCTTCCTCTTCCACGAAAAAGTCTACCAGCAGTGTCGCTAAGAAGAAGTCTACAAGCTCTTCTAGTAGTACGGCCAAGAAGAAGACGAGTTCGACGTCAGCTCCTAAGACTGTTTCTGCGCCGAAGCCTCCCCCGAAGCCTAAGAGTAAGTATCGCACCGCGACTTCAATTCCTGGGAAACCTGGTTTTGTCTTCAATCCTTGGACAAATAAAGCGGTCGATGTCCGGGGCATTCCTGGTGGCTCGGTAGTCCGCGACCCGAACGATGGGAACTCCGCTCATAAGTTCCGTGTCCCTTAGTCTGTGAATTTCTAAATTCTTTCTGTGCCGGATTTCCAAAAGGAAATCCGGCTCTTTTTTTCCTCACCTTTTATGACTCTCTCACGCATCACTATTCTCGGCCCCGGTCTTCTCGGGGGCTCGGTCGCCCTCGCTGCTCAAACTGCGGGCTATGAAGTGGTGCTTTGGGGGCGGAGCAAAGAGCGTGTTGAAGAAACTCGGGCGCTGGGACTAGAGGCTACCACTGATCTGGAGGCGGCGGTTACCGGCACCGATCTTATCATTCTTGCGGTGCCGGTGGGCGTGATGAGCTTTCTGTTTGAGCAACTCACAGCCCTTCTACAACCAGGCGTAATCGTAACCGATGTAGGCAGTGTGAAGGCCCTCCCACATGAGATGGCAAAGCGGCACAAGTCCCCCTTCATCGGCAGTCATCCCATGGCAGGCTCTGAGCAAACGGGGATCGCCGGGGCCCGCATGGATCTTTTCAAAGGCGCAGTCTGCGTTCTTACGAATGATCAGGGCAGGCCGATGGATGAGGTCGAGACTCTCGGGAAATTTTGGAAAGATTTAGGATGCCAATTCACCGTCATGACTGCTGCGGACCATGACCGTGCGGTGGCTCGGATTAGCCACCTCCCCCACGCCATGGCAGTGGTCACGGCGGCAGCAGGCCTGCAGACTCCGAGTGATGGGGCTCTCGCCGGTGGCGGCTTCCGTGATACCACTCGGATCGCCTCAGGAGATCCCGGAATGTGGGCCGAAATTATGGTCGAAAACAGGCAAGCTCTCATCGCAGCGCTGGATGATACCCAAAACGAGATCCGAGAGATGCTTGATCACCTCGCGAAATCGGACAAGAAGGGGCTCCAAGATTATCTAGCAGAGGTGAAACTCCGCAAAGAGAACCCGACCAAATCACATGAGTGAGAGCATTAAAGTCAGTCCGCTGAAGAAAATCTCAGGAGAACTCGCCGTCCCCGGCGATAAAAGTATCTCCCACCGCGCCGCTATTCTTGCTGGGCTTTCCGATGGTTCATGCTCCGTGCAGAACTTTCTACCGAGCGAGGATTGCGTCAATACCCTCCGTGCAATGGGCCAGCTCGGCGTGAAATATGAGGTTAAAAAAGGAACGGAGGATCGGCCCATCGACCTCGTCATTCATGGCTGTCATGGCAAGCTCCGTGCTCCGGAAAAGGAACTCGATTGTGGGAACTCTGGCACTGGGATGCGCCTGTTAGCAGGGGTCCTCGCAGCGCAGGAATTTGATAGCGTCCTCATTGGAGATGAGTCCCTCTCCGGCCGTCCCATGGGGCGGATCATCAAGCCGCTCGCTGAGATGGGCGCGCAGTTCGAGACGAAAGGGAAGAAGCCAGGGTGCGCCCCGCTGCACATCACTGGCGGGACCTTGAACCCCATCACTTATGAAATGCCGATGGCGAGTGCGCAGGTTAAAAGTGCCATCTTACTTGCGGGTATGTTCGCTCCAGATAAGACGACCGTCATCCAGCCCGCGATCAATCGCGACCACACCGAGCGCATGCTCAATTCCTTTGGCGTAAAGGTCAGCACTGAAGAGAATACCATCTCGGTTTACGGGGGCCAAAAGGTCCGCTCTCGTGACCTAGTCGTCCCCGGAGATGTTTCCAGCGCGGCCTTCTGGATCGTTGCCGCAGCCTGTGTGCCCGGCTCCCGCCTCCTCGTCACCAACGTGGGCCTTAATCCCACCCGCACCGCTTTGTTAGATGTCCTTATCCGCATGGGCGCGCACATCAAGGACCATGTCCAACATGAAGATGGTGGAGAACCACGTGGGAGTATTGAGATCATCGGTCGCCAGCTAAAAGGCACCGAAATTAAACCCTGTGAGGTTCCAAATCTAATCGATGAAGTCCCCATCCTAGCGGTTGCGGGAGCCTTGGCGGAAGGAACGATGACGATCCGTAACGCCGCCGAGCTCCGCGTGAAGGAGACTGATCGCATCGAGACCACCGTGGAAAACCTCCGCCTCATGGGTGGGGAGATTTCAGAATTTGAAGACGGCATGGTGATCCAAGGTGGCCAAGCCTTAAAGGGAGCTACGCTCGATAGCTTCGGCGATCACCGCATTGCCATGGCTTTTGCAATTGCCGGATTATTTGCCAAGGAGGGGTCCACGACGATTAAGAATACCGAATGTGTAGCCACCTCTTACCCGACCTTCACAGAACACCTCAAAGAAATTTGCAACCGATGAGTCAATCTCACCGCGCCGTCGCGATCGATGGCCCCGCCGCCTCTGGAAAAAGCACCGTCGCAAAGCGCCTCGCCTCTTCGCTCGGCCTTGTCATGGTGAACTCTGGGGCGATGTATCGTGCCGTCACATGGGAGCTTTTAAGGGGAGGTCTTGACCCTGGCGATTCGGCCGCCGTGGTCCAAGCCCTCGCTGAGATGGACATCATCTGCGGGATCCAAGATGGGCTCTCCACCATCGCCGTCAATGGTCGCCAGCTTGGTGCCGAACTACGGGCCCCTGAGGTGAATAACAATGTCTCAAAAGTCGCCTCGGTTCCGGAAGTGCGCGAGTGCCTCGTTGCCATGCAGCGTGATTATTTACAGGATACCGATGTGGTCATGGAAGGGCGAGACATTGGCTCCGTGGTCTTCCCGGACACCCCCTTTAAAATCTACATTGATGCCTCTGAAGAGGTCCGCGCCGCTCGCCGCTCCAAGGATGGCGAGGCAGATGCTGTTGCTGCTCGCGATGCTCAAGATAGCCAGCGGAAGGTCTCACCTCTAAAGATCTCGGAAGGAGCCATCGTGATAGATTCCTCTGACCTCACCATCGAGGGCACCGTTGCGGCGGCTCGCGAGGCACTCATTCAACTTGGCTGGCAAGACTAAAAAATGAAGACGACCTACTGGATTGGACACACCATCTTTCGCGCAGCCGCAAAGGCTTTTTTCCGCTACCAAGTCGTAGGCCGGGATAAGCTGATTACCTCAGGCTCCGTCCTCATCGCGGCAAACCACGAGAGTTTTCTAGACCCTCCGCTTGTCGGGATCGCGTGGAATGACTCCGTCTACTACCTCGCCCGGAAGACTCTTTTCAGAGGCCCTGCGAAGTGGATCTACCCACGTTGGAATGCCATCCCGATCGATCAAGAGGCTCCCGATATGAGTAGCTTGAAAAACATCATCAAGATTCTACGCAGTGGCGAGCAAGTCGTCGTCTTTCCCGAAGGCGAACGCACCCTCACCGGGGAACTCCAGTCCGGGGAGGCCGGGGTAGGGCTCATTGCCGCTAAGAGTAGGGCCACGATCCAACCTGTGCGGATCTTTGGAGCTTATGAGGCTCTTCCTCGTGGAAGTGGCCGTCTCCGTTTCCGCCAGATTACGATTGTCGTGGGAGATCCCATCACACTCACTCCAGAGGAAACAAAAGCGAAAGGCCGAGAGGGCTATCAGGCCATTTCAGACCGTATCATGGCTGAAATTGCTAAGATTAAGCATCCGTCTGAGTCATAGATTTTTGAACGGAATAGTTGTCAGCTGAGGCGAAAGTGCTGATAGTTATCCCAACTTCAATGCGGGACCTCCGCTGTATTTTAGACTGACCGCCCCACCCATGAATCTCCAAATTCAATGCCCCAGCTGCACAAAACGTTTCACTGTGCACGAAGACCTCACCGGTAAGACTGTCGAATGCGGAGCTTGCGATCATCGCTTTCCGGTAAAATCAGATTCCATCATTGAGGAGCGGACTAAGTTTTACCCTGGTGAGAGTAAGGGAAATGATTTTTTGAACCGTTTGGGCCGTGATGCCAAGGCCCCGAAACAAGACAGCACAGTAAAAGCAGCAGCTTCATCCTACACTCATGCCTCGCAGGTTGATGCCATCATGCCGTCTTCCGCAGGCCATAGGATCGCGACCGCCACGGGGCTAGGCCTGCTCCTGTTTTATGGCTTGGTCTTCCTCCTCGGAGCCGGGAAAGATGGCGCTTTCCAAGATGTCTTAATGGTTAAGCGGCTTATCCTTGGAGGATTTGTGAGCCTTTTAGGCGGTGGACTCATTATTTTCGGGGCGAAGAATTGGCGCTTTCGGTCCATTTTACTCAGCCTCTTTCTGGTCGCTGGCCTCATGACCATGATCAAGCTGATGCCTGTTCATGAGACTCCATCCGATGATGGACGCGCTGATATGATCGTCTCTCCGAGCGATGCAGATGACATAGATGCTGAGCCTCTTAATGAAACCGAGATCAAGGCTCGCGTTGGCTTCCTAGGAATGCAGCGCAAGATTGACGCCATGATTGATGAACATGGTGCCGAAGGCTCAGATTATGTCGTCGGCATTTTCATCGAAAATCTGAAGGGCAGAGAGTATCTCGAGATCGAAAAATACCTCTTAAAATCCCTCTATATTCCTCCCTCTGAGGGCATCGGTCGCTACACTCGTAATAATGAAAAAGACAGTCTCCTCGTCATCTCTGGAGTTGCTCTAGACTTTGATACCGTGGTCCGCCGTTGTGATCCACGTCTCGGTAAAGTCACCACCTATCCGGGCCTGCGCCTGATTGATCTTCAGCTATCATCAGATCTATTTACGGAACCCTCCGCGGGACTCCTGCAAAAACTGACAGACTCAAGCCACCCTGCTTTCTTCTCAAATAACCTGAATGAACTCACTAAGCTGGACCCCACGCGCGTTAACGACGCGATCAGGAGGCTCGCCAACGTGCGTTCCGGCGTCCAGCTGAAGCATGCGGATGAGATTTTAAATGAACTCATGAGAATCCTCCCCTCCGAGAAAGATCCCGTGGTTCTCTCTGACCTTGGGAAGGCACTCTGCATCTGGGCTGGAAATGATGGCGCATGCGTTGATTTCACCACCAAGAATGTGACGCGGTGGATTAAGAACGATGAGATCGTGCCGAAGTCTTTTGTGAACTATCTCATTGATAATGAGGCCCCAGACGCCGTTGCCATTGTCGATGCGCTCTGGAAAAAAGACCCCGGATTATGGAGTCCGCAATATATCGCCCTAGGGGCCCCGATCGAGAAGTATGTCCTCTTTCATCTTGAGGAATCACCTCTGAATTTAAAAAAATCAGCCCTCCTCATTCTGGCTAAAATCGGGACTCCTAAATCGCTCAGTGCCCTGACTAAAGTGACCGCTAACGGTGATCCAGAAATGAAGATCTTAGCGGAGCAAGCAATCGCTGCGATCAAATCACAATAGAAAATAAGTGGTCGGTCGGTGAGGTGAACTCCTCTCTGCCGGTAGCGAACTTATGGGGCCTCAGTCTCGGCGGCCGGTTGGTCAAGCCGCTCGAAGCGGGACCCCTTGTCGACATCCCAGAAGAAAAATGCTGATCCTCCAAAAACCACAATGATCAGGAGGGCAAAAAGAAGGAGCATGAAGTTCTTCATCAGGTAGAAACCTAGCGAACTCCTGCCGGATGCAAAACAAAAAACCCCGGACCGATTTCTCGTCTCCGGGGTTGTTTTAAAAAATGGGCTAGCTCAGAGGCTTAAGCACGGCCGAGGTAGGTGCTATCCTTAGTGCTCACCTTGATGACATCACCCTGCTTCACGAAGAGGGGGACCTGCACTGTGAGTCCTGTTTCGAGGACCGCTGGCTTGGTCGGGTTGTTCGCGGTGTCGCCCTTCAGGCCTTCGGAGGTCTCCGCAATCGCGAGTTCCACGTTATCGGGGAGGTCGATCGACACTGGGTTTTCTTCGATGAAGAGGATCTCTACGATTTGGCCTTCTTTGATGAAGTTCTTGCCGTCACCGATGAAGTCCACATCGATGCCGATGGTCTCGAAAGAGATCGGGTCCATGAAGTAGTAAGTGCCGGGCTCTGAGTAGGAGAACTCGAGCTTCTGGCGATCGGTGTCCACGATGTCTACCTTTTCACTGGATGCGAAGCGGATCGTCTTTGTCTTGCCCGTTTTGAATGAACGGATGGTCGCCGCGATGAGGGCGTTTCCTTTTCCGGGGGTGCGGTGGTCCAAGCCAAGCACGACTCCGCGCTCACCTTCATATTGAATACACTGACCTTTTTTGAGGTTGGTTGCGACGGTTGCCATAGGCGGAGCAATCTAGGGAGCAGGGCCCCATGGTCAAGCGGGGACTGCTGGAATCAAAGGGCCTCGAACTTCCCCGCCTTCCGGTTTTTGCGAACCTGACCCGCTGGGAAGACCTGCCCATTCATGGCGATATAGACCCCCTCGCTCATGCTTTGCAGAGCCCCCACGGCGGTGCCGACATTAAAGATGGCATCCGTAACGCGGAAGCGGGCCGGGGCCATGGCTCCTGTCAGGACGATCACTTTTCCGGGCAGGTTCTGGAGCGCCTCCGCCGTCTTAGCCATCGTATCCGTGCCGTGTGTGATGAGGATTTGGCGGTGAGAAGTCGCGGTGCAGGTCTCCCTGATTTTTTCGCGGTCCTCAGCCGTTATTTCGAGGCTGTCCTTGCGGAAGAGGGAGATAAGCTCTGAGTCAATGTCCGCCCCCACGTCTTCAAAAATATGAGGCACAGTGGGATCGCCCACTTCGAATTCTGATGAGGCATCAAAGTAGACTTTATCGATCGTGCCGCCGGTGGTGAGAATAAGCATGTGGTGAAAACTGGCTGGGTGAGAAAGTCCCTGTCTGACTTAAAAAGGAAAGGGGGTCGACCCTGATCTTGAGTTCTCTTTTTGGGAGATCAGTCCTTCAGATAAACCTCCGCCGTGAAGTCGACGCGTGGGCTCATCTCGGATTCGCGGATCTGGTGGTTCTGAATCACGCCCGGGCGCTTTTTCTCCCATTGGTCTACTTTTTCAAGCCAGCCGTCGAGCGTCTCGGTCGGGCCTGTGATGACTAAGATCACATCGATGTATCGCTCGTTGTCCGAGCGGTCGATCGCAGCGTGGCGGACCGTCAAGCCATCAGGGAGGTCCGGCAGGTCACAGCGGAAGGTGATTTCGGAGGCAATCTCGCGCCCCCCTTTTTGGTTCTGCGCCCGCTGGAGGACAAAGATCACGACCAAGGTAGCAAGAACGATAACGAGATAGGTCAGAATTTGACGAAGGCGACGGACAGACATGTAGGAGGGGGACTTGGCCAAAGAGTAGGGACGGGTGACATCTCTTCAACTTCTCTTTTATGGGAGAAGTGGTATTACTTCTTCCGCTGGACTTGTTTTGCGTGGAAGGAGGAGATGAGTTCGAGGGATGTCTGCCAGCACGCTTCGAAGAAGTCATGGACCGCTTGACGTTGGGTATTCTGGAAGACGAGGTCTTGGTCGGGTTGAGGTTGGCCCCGGGAGAGGGAGTAGTCGCCGAGCAGTGTGAGGTAGGTGCGCCGTTGGGAAGAGTCGATGAGGAGCGGGGGGAGGCCGGCGCGGAGGACAGGAACGTTTGCGAGGAGACGCGCCATGCGGCCATTCCCATCGGCGTAGGGGTGAATGGCGACAAAACCTAGGTGGAGATCGGTGTAGAAATGAAGGGCCGTCGATTCGGTTTGCGGTGGGGATTTTTTGGCGAGGAGTTCGAGCCATTGTTTGGTGAGGGCGGGGACGTGTTTTGGGCGGGCGTAGTCGTGCCACTCGGTGGTTCCGGAAGTGGTGAGAGCGGTGGTGCCATTTGGCTCGATCTTCCACTGGCCGACGGGCGCGAGGCCATCGATCGTGGTGCCGGTTTGGATGGCACGATGGAGTTGATGAAGCTGGTTGATCCCGATGGGGCGATTTTTACGAGTCCACCCGGCCATCAGCGCGAGGGCTTGGCTGTGGCCGTGGAGTTCCTGATGTTCGCGCAGGCTCTTACCGCTAATGGTGAGTCCTTCGGTCAGGACGAAGAGGGTATCGCCAAGCGTGATCGTGTTGCCCTCCAGCGCGGTAGAGGAGTGGGTCCATTCGGCAAGGAGGGAAGAGGCAAGTCCGCCTCGCAGGTCTGCGTCTAGGTCGCCGAGAAAAGACCAATCGCGGGAGAGCTGCGTGATGATATTCTCTGAGGTTGCGTCTTCGTGGGCAGAATGAAGAGCGGCTTGGAGTTTCTCTGGCGTGAGCTTTAGCGCCCCGGCGAGTGCCTTCACCGTGGCGGGGTGCGGCTGGGTCTGACCGTTTTCTAGGGCGCTAAGCGTGGCCTGACGCAAGCCGGAGAGGTCAGCGAGTTGCACTTGGGTGAGTCCCAAGGAGAGCCTCATTTGGCGAAGATTAGCCATGTGAATAATTATACGTTTTCAATAACGTATATTCAAGAATTTGTTTTTTCACCAATGGGAGAAGGACCCGCACTAGGCGGGCGTTTTGAGGACGCGGCCGAGGAGGAGCGGGTAGATGATCAGCGAGAGGAAGATCATGACGAAGGCGATGCTGAGGAAGGTTTCCTTGAGCGCGAACGAATCGGGGAGCAGGAGGATGAGGGCGATGGAGACGGCCCCTCGGGCCCCGGCGAAGTTCATGAGCCAGACTTCTCGCTTCCCGATCGGTTGGCCGTCGATCTTAAGGAATGGGCGGAGGATGACGAGTGAGAGGAGGCGCGGGATGAGGAGGAAGAAGAGCACTCCGAGGAAGAGGGCGAATGAGAAGGAGTTCGGGGTGAAGTAGACGAAGAAACTGGCACCCAGAAGGAAGAAGAGGGCGGCATTGGAAAGGTATTCGAGGTATTCCCAAACGTGGCCGTGGATGTGGCGGTTATGGTCATCCGGCTTGGGCTTATATCCGTAGGCGAGGGCTGCCCCAAAGACGGCGAGGATGCCGGAGAGGTGGAGGATTTCCCCGAGGGCAAAGGCCCCGTAGGCGATGCTGAGGGTCATGTTCACGGTGAGGGTGAAGTGCTCCTCATGCCAGCGGTCTAGGAGCCAGCGGCCACCACGGCCGATGGCGATGCCGAGGGCGAGAGCGCCGAAGATGTGCTTGATGAAGTCGAGCCCGCTGTGAACGAGGCTGAAGTGATCGGCATCAAAAAGGAGGAGCGCTAAGATGCCGGAGACGGTGACGACAAAGCCATCGTTGATGATGGACTCGCCCTCGATGAGGAGCTTTTGGGATTCTGGGACATCGTCGTTACCAGAGAGGAGCGCGCCGACCGCGAGGGGATCAGTCGCGGAGAGGATGACGCCGAGAAGGAGGGCTGGGAGGAGGCTGAAAGAAAAGAAGAAGTAGAGCGGCAGGGCAAAGATCGCCATGCTGATGAGGATCCCGATGGTGGCGGCGAGGGAGGCTGGGACGAGGACTTGGCGAAGGTGCCCCAGGCAGATTTTTTGCGTAGAGGCAAAGATAAGGAGCGGGACGAAGGCGTAGAGGACGACCTCTGGATCGAGCGGCAGCTCGGGGCACCCGAAGGAGGTGAACTTGGCCAGAGCTCCGTATGCGAAGCCAATGAGGAGCACCCAGATAATGGGGGCGAAAATCTTAATCCGCTGAGTATAATAAGAGAGGGCATTGAGCACCACGAGGCCGACAACGGCGAAGGTAATGGCGGTGAGGATGGTGAATTCGGGCATGGGGATGGTGGGGGATTTGGGGTGTGTTTGAGGAGACCCCGATGGGAGTTGGGGCGGGGTGATGCGCGCGAGGGAAGGGTAAGCTTCAGGGCAAAAGTTTGCCAGTTCCCATTAATCTGCGGATCAGGGCAGGAGAGGGCAGACGGTGGGGTCTGAGAAGTCGGGGAGGCCGGCGGCCTTGCGGACGATGCGCTCGTTGACGTGGCGGAACTTGCCGTGGGGGCGGTAGTGGAGGTCGCCGGAGGCGAAGTGGGCCGCGAGGGCGCGGCGGGGCCGGTCGCCGAAGTTCTGGGGGTTCCCGTGGAGGGTGGTGGAGGGGAAGATGACGAGGTCGCCGGGGCTAAGGGTCATGCGGCGGGGGGTGCCAGCGATCATGAGGGTGATGGGGCCCATCTCGTGCGTGAACTCGGTGAGGGGGATCCAGGCGGTGAGCATTTTTTCAGCGGAGCAGGTGAGCCAGCGGGATTCTTCTCGGTGCCAGTGGTAGTCGACGGGGCCTGGGGTACGAGGTTCCTCGTAGAGGAGTTGGTCGTGCCAGAAGCGGATCGATTTGAGATCTGCCGTTTCCTTGAGTAAGGTGCCGAGGCGGCCATCGCGAAGGAGCTGGGAGAGCTCGGTGCGGTAGAAGGAGGCGTAGGGGTGCTTCCGCGAGCGGACCGTGCAGGGGCGCGGGGCGGGCCACTGGAAGGTGGGGGAGAGGTTGGTCTCGCCACGGTAGTAGGCGTCTTGGGCGTCACGCACGGAGGTGATTTCCTCGACGGTGAAGAAATCCTTCACGATGAGGTAACCTTGGGTGGCGAGGAACTGGCGACGTCTTTCTTGGGGACGCATGAAGCTGGGGGGCTTGGTTGAGGGGAAGCGGGCTGGAAGCGCCGCTCTCCTTATTGGTTGGGGGGACTCGGACTAAAGTACCCCAGGGGCATGCAATCCAAGCTCCGTGGTGGCGGCTGCTAGGAGGTCGTTGGCTTTGTCGCGTTCGGGTGCGGCTCCGCGGGCCATGTCTGGCTTGCCGCCGCCTTTTCCGCCGGCGATGGGGCCGAGGTCTTTGATGAGGTTTCCGGCTCCGTGGCCTGCGTCGTTTCCGTCTTTGCCGCAGAGGGCTCCGAGGTGGAGTTTTTCGCCATCATCTACGATGAGGAAGGCGGCTTGGGTGAAGTGGATCTTCTTGAGGCCGTTGAGGAGTTCTTGGAGGAGGGCGGCGGGGCCCTCGGCGCTGAGGGCGATGTTGCCGGTGAGGTTTTGCTCGGAGATGAGGGAGTCGGCGAGGCGGGCCGCTCCAGCGGACTGGGCTTTTTTGAGGGATTTCTCGGCTTCGATTGCTTGCGCTTTTACTTCAGCAGCTGAGGCGGTGTCAGCGATGGTGAAGGTGTTGGCTTCGAGCTTGGTGAGGGCGGCGTTGGCCTTTTCCAGTTTCGCGAGGGCTTCGGATTTTTCCTGTGCTTCGAGTTCGTTTTGCTCGGCGAGGTAGGCCTCGGCGGCGGGGCCGCAGAGTGCTTCGATGCGGCGGATGCCGGCTCCGGTGGAGCCTTCTGATTTGATTTTGAAGAGGCCGATCTCGGAGGTCTTGCGGACGTGGGTGCCGCCGCAGAGTTCCATGGAGTAGCCATCGAGCGTTTTGTCGCCTCCGCCGATTTGGACGACGCGGACGAGGTCACCGTATTTGTCGCCGAAGAACTGCATGATGTCGGTGCGGTCTTTGACGTCGGTGTGGGGGACCTCGATCCAGGAGACGGTGTCGTCGGCTTGGATGGAGGCGTTGACTTTTTCCTCGAGCGCGGTGATCTGCGCTGGGGTGAGGGCCTTGGAGTTGAAGTCGAAGGTGAGGCGGTCTGGGGAGACGGAGGAGCCTTGCTGGGCGGAGTCGGCTGAGACGACTTCGTGGAGGGCCCAGTGGAGAAGGTGGGTGGCGGTGTGGTGAGCCTCGATGGGCTGGCGGCGACTGCGATCGATGGTGAGGGTCACTTTGTCACCAACGGCTGGGAGGTCGCCTTCGATTTGGTGAGCGGTGGCGTCGCCGAGCTTTTGAGTGCTGGTGATTTGGGATTCGTTGAGGGTGCCGCTGTCGCCTTCTTGGCCGCCCATTTCGGTGAAGAAGACAGTTTGGTCAGTGATGATGAGGTTGCCGTGGATTTCGAGGACGGTGGCTTCGCAGGTGTCTTGGTCGAAGCCGAGGAAGGCGGTGTTGGCTTCGGTGGAGATGTCGGTGGCACGGACGATGGTTTTCTTTTGGGAAGCGCGGGAGAGTTCGCGGGCTTCTTCCATGCGGGCTTCGACTGCGGGTTCATTAAGGGTGATGTCACGCTCGCGGCAGAGGAGGGCGGTAAGATCGACGGGGAAGCCGAAGGTGTCGTAGAGTTTAAAGGCTTCTTCCGGTGGGAAGGGTTGGCCGTTGGAGGTGGTGGCTACGGTTTCGAAAAGTTGGAGGCCACGATCAAGCGTCTTATTAAAGGCTTCTTCTTCGGTGGCGAGGGTTTCTTTGACGGTCTGGGCGCGGGCTGCGAGCTCGGGGAAGACTTGGCCGAATTCGGTGACGAGGGTGTCGACGAGTTTTGGGAGGAAGGGTTCTTTGCCATCGAAGCCGAGGCTGCGGCCGTATTTGACGGCGCGGCGGAGGATGCGGCGGAGGACGTAGTTCCGCCCGTTGGTGCCGGGGATGATGCTGTCGGCGATAGAGAAGGAGAGGGTGCGGATGTGGTCGGCGATGACACGGAAGGCGATCGCTTCGTCTAGAGCGGCGGATTCTTCGGGACGTAGGGCTGGAAGCCCACGCTCCATATTGGGGTAGATGTCGTGGTATTTTTTGCCGCTGAGTTCTTCGAGCTTACGGAAGATGGGTTGGAAGACGTCGGTGGCGTAGTTGGTGGGCTTTTCTGAGAAGTCGGTGAAGCCTTTGGTGTTTTGGATGAGCGAGCAGGCGCGCTCGAAGCCCATGCCGGTGTCGACGTGTTTGGCGGGGAGGTCACGGTAGGTGCCGTCTTCTTCGGCGTTGTATTGGATGAAGACGAGGTTCCAGATCTCGATGCAGAGGTCGGAGTCCATGTTGACGAGGCTGCCGCCGGTGTCGCCATTCGGGGTCATGTCGACGTGGAGCTCGGAGCAGGGTCCGCAGGGGCCGGTGTCGCCCATTTTCCAGAAGTTGTCTTCGACGTTGCCGTTGACGATGTGCTTGGCGGGGTCGAGGCCTTTTTTTTCAAAGAGCCCAGCCCAAATGTCGTAGGCTTCTTGGTCGAATTCGGAGGGGTCGCCCTCGGCCGGTGAGTAGACGGTGGCGTAGAGGCGGTCGGCAGGGCAGCCCCAGCGCTCGACGATGAGTTCCCAACCCCACTCGATGGCTTCTTGCTTGAAGTAGTCACCAAAGGACCAGTTTCCGAGCATCTCGAAGAAGGTGTGGTGGTAGGTGTCGTAGCCGACATCTTCTAGGTCGTTATGCTTACCACCGGCGCGGATGCACTTCTGGGTGTCGGCGGCGCGGGGTGGGCTGTAAGGGGGCTTTTCGGTGCCGAGGAAGTAGGGGACGAATTGGTTCATCCCAGCGTTGGTGAAGAGGAGGCCGGGGGACTGGGGGAGGATGGAAGCAGAGGGCACGATGGTGTGCTGCTTTTCTTTAAAGAAGTCTAGGAAGCTGGTGCGGATCTCTGCGGAGGTCATAACGGGAGCTGTGAGACCACATTTTGGGGGTATTTGGAAGTTTTTAGAGTGGGTTGGGGGGATTTTGGGGAAGCGCTGGGTGGGGGGGGACTTAGTTGGGGGCTTAGAGGAGCTTTGCTTTTAGGCCGTCGGTGACGATCTTGGGGTTGGCTTTGCCCTTGGAGGCTTTCATGACTTGGCCGGTGAGGAAGTTGAGGAGTTTTTCGTTTCCTCCTTGGATCTCGGCGACTTTGTCGGGGTTGGCGGCGATGACTTCGTCGATGATGGAGTCGATAGCGCCGGTGTCGGCTGGCTCGAAGCCCATTTCCTTTGCCAAGGCGGCGGGGTCCTTTTCGGGGGCTTCCCAGAGGGCGGTGAAGAGGTCCTTTGCCTGGGTGTTAGAGACGGTGCCGGCTTCGATGAGGTTGAGGACTTCGGCGAGTTTTTCTGGGGTGACGGGGGAGTCTTGGATCTCGACTGATTTTTCGTTGAGGAGGCCGAGGAGGTTGTTGATGATCCAGTTGGCGACTTTTTTTCCGGGGGTTTTTGCTCCTTCGACGGCGGTTTCGAAATAGCGGCAAAGGTGGATGTCGGAGGTGATGACGGAGGCATCGTATTCGGTGAGGCCGAGGTCCTTTTGGAAGCGCGCGGATTTCTCGTGCGGGAGCTCTGGGACGAGGGGGCGGACTTTTTCGATGTAGGCGGCGGTGGTGACGGGGAGGAGGTCGGGGTCGGCGAAGTAGCGGTAGTCGTGCGCGTCTTCTTTGGTGCGCATTTCTTGGGTTTCTTCGAGGTCTTCATCCCAGCGCCAGGTGGCTTGGATGAGGGTTTCGCCGTTGTCGAGGGCTTCGCATTGGCGGGCGACCTCGTAGTGGATGGCGCGGCGGACGGCGGAGGTTGAGTTCATGTTTTTGAGCTCAATCTTAACGCCGAGGGGATCGCTTTCGTTTTTACGGACAGAGATGTTTACGTCACAGCGCATTTGGCCTTTGTCCATGTCGGCGTCGGAGATGCCACCGGCGATGAGGATTTGTTGGAGGGACTTGAGGTAGGCGAAGGTTTCTTCGGCAGAGTCGAGGTCAGGCTCGGAGACGATCTCCATGAGCGGGGTGCCGGCGCGGTTAAAGTCGATGAGGGTGGAGTTGGCGAGGTGGGTGGATTTGGCAACGTCTTCTTCGAGGTGGATGCGGTTGAGTTCGACGACTTTTCCGGGCTTGGCGATGCTTTTCTGAGCATCTTTCGGGTAGTTGTGATCGTAGAGGGGGACGCCGCCGCCGAGGCAGAGGGGGAGGTCCATCTGGGTGATCTGGTAGTCCTTCGGCATGTCGGGGTAGAAGTAGTTCTTCCGGTCCCAGACGACGGTGGGGGGATTTGTGCAGCCGAGGAGCATGCCGGAGAGGATGGTGCGCTCGATCGCGAATTCATTTAACACAGGGAGTGCGCCGGGGAGACCGAGGCAGGTGGGGCAGGTGTGGGTGTTTGGCTCATCGGCAAATGAGGTCTCACAACCGCAGAACATTTTGGTGTTCGTTTTGATCTGGCAATGAACTTCGAGTCCGATGGTGACGATGTAGTCTGAAACTGGCACGGGCTTTGTCTAAACTGTAATGGGCGGAATCTGAAATCCAAAATGTCACGACTTGCGTTTGTGGGAGAAAAGGTGACTCTTCTTTATGCTCTGAGTGCTTTGTAAAGTTGCTGAGAAGAAGTCCGGTCGGATTTTTCTCTTGGTCGTTGTGGTCGTGATTGTGGCGGGGATCGTTTATTCAAAGACCCGTTGACGCCCTAGTGTGGTGGTTTTGTAAAAGCCCGCGGGCGGGGAATTACCGGGCGGGCTGAGGTAGAAATGATGAACTTTCATACGCTTCCTTGCACCTTGGCAAGGGGTTGATAGATTGTAAAAACGATGAGCGATGTAGCAGCCGTGGAGGTGACAAATCTTGTGAAGGACTTTAAAGGCCCTTTTCGAGGGAAGATGGTGCACGCGGTGAAAGATGTTTCGCTGAGCATCGCGCCGGGCGAGGTCTACGGATTGATCGGGCCGAATGGTTCTGGGAAATCGACGACGATGAAGGCGGTTCTGGGCTTGGTGGCCCCGACATCGGGCACGTGTTCCATTTTTGGAAAGGATTCTTCAAAGGTGGATTCCCGCAGCGAGGTGGGTTTTCTACCAGAGAATCCCTACTTTTATAAACATCTGACGGCGGCCGAAACGGTGCGTTTTTACGGGCGGCTCTGCGGCATGCGTGGGCGGGCATTGAAGGACCGCATTGAAGAGATGCTGGAGCTGGTGGGCTTGCAGGATGCGCGGGACCGGCGGCTGAAGGGGTTTTCTAAAGGAATGCTCCAGCGGATTGGGCTTGCGCAGGCATTGGTGCAAGACCCCCGCTTGGTGGTGCTGGATGAGCCGACGGCGGGAGTGGATCCTACGGGGTCACGCGAGATCCGAGATTTGATTTTGGAGCTAAAGACCCGTGGCGTCACGGTGTTCCTCTGTTCGCATTTGTTAGAGCAGGTGCAGGAGATTTGTGACCGGGTGGGTATTATCCATCATGGGGTATTGGTCAATGAGGGCAGCCTTGATGATCTGATTTCGCTGGAGGATAAGACTGAGCTGATTTTGGGGAATCCTTCTCCCGATTTAATGGAGCAAATCCGCTCCTTGGTAGATGTCACCCACGGGGCTGAGCTAGTCTCGGAAGGGCGTGCCCGCACGACCTTGGAGAGTCTCTTTTTAAAGGAAACGCAGGGCCAGAGAACTGGATCTACTCAGATCCTACGGGCTCGTAAATCCCAGAAACGTGCCACTAAGTAAATTATCATGAGCCGCCCTGCTTCGACTTCGTTTTTCTCCCTTCGCCGGGCCTTCATCATCGCGCAGAGCACGGTGACCCAGCTGGTGCGTATGAAGGTTTTTTACTTTTTAGCGCCGATTGCCCTTCTCTTTCTGGGGCTTCAATTTTTCGATGCTTTTTGGTATGAGGGCCCGGAGGCCCTGATGCCGGAGCAGGAGCTCCGGATGCATAAGAATCTCTGCCTCGGCACGATGATGCTTTTCACCTCGCTGTTCGCGATCGTCTCGACCGCGCTCCTGATCCCGGGGGATATTGAGGACCGGACTCTCTATACCATTCTTTGTAAGCCGGTGCCGCGTTTGGACTATCTGGTAGGGAAGCTCTTTGGCGTGATCGCGGTGATCTTCATCGCGATGTTGGTGATGGATCTCTTACTGGTAGCGACACTCCATTACCGCACGGAGGCAAAGCTCGCGGACATGACAGAATACATGACGCGGCTTGGCTACCCTGAGCGAGAGGTCAAAGCAGGGCGGGCGGAGATCGCGGCGCACGGGCCGACTTTGGTCTTACAATTCGGGGTTCTAGCTCATTTTTTAAAGGCCTGCGTCATCGCGGCGGTGGCCTTGCTAATTTCCACTTTTTCAACGTCCACCCTCTTTACGATCGCAACGAGTGTCATGATCTGGATCATCGGCGCCTTCCAGTCGATCGCGCGGGATGGTCTCTTTAGTGACCCGGCGCTAGGTGGGGAGCCGAATCTGGCAGAACGGATTGTGGGGACTTTGATCTCCTTAGTTTTCCCAGACTTCCAGCTCTTTGAGGCGATCTCGGATGCAGCGGCCCGTGCGGAGAATGTGCTGCCGGCGGATATGGCGCAGCTGGCGGGCTTGAGCGCGGTTTATGTGGGCATTTACGTGGTGTTATCGTGGTTCGTGTTCTCGGATAAGGAATTTTAAGATTTGGCTGAGATGAAGAGATTTAAGATCGCTCGTAATTTACTCGTAATCGCCGGGGTTCTGGCGGGCACGGGATATTTACGCATGCCGGTGGAGCAAGAATTCACGGAAGATCTACGGGAGCGTAAAATCGTGCAGCCTCGGATTGGTAACGAGACGTGGGGCGAGATGGGGCAGACAAGCTTAGCAGCCGCTTTTGGTGGTCTGCGGACGGTCATGGCCTCGATGTTGAGCTTAAAGGCCCAGGGGAACTTTGAAGAAAACGAGTGGTATGATCTGAAAAAGGACTACGAGGTCATCACTGCGCTCGATCCCTATAATGAGTTTTACTGGAACCACGGAGGGTGGCACATCGGCTACAATGCCGCTTCTTGGGCACGCTCAAATCAGAAGTTCAGCCCGGCCCGCCGCCGCATTATGGAGAGAGATTTCCTAGAGGCGGGGGATGCTTTTTACCGGAAGGGGCTGCAATATTTACCGGATTCGAAGACGCTTTGGTTCGAGATCGGGGCCATGTGGTCCAATGAGTATAAACGGCCTGATTACGAGCGAGCGGCGGAGGCCTTTAAGATGACGCTGGACTCTCGTAATCCGATTCATCGGCGGCGTTACCTCTTTACGATCGCCCGTATTCCGGGGCGAGAAGTGGAGGCTTATGAGGAGTCGATCCGGCTAATTTCGCAAGATCGGAGCCATCTCAAGGTGCCGACTTTTCGCTGCCTCCTCGTGGTCTTGGCGACCAACCCAGACCTCCCAGAGAGTAGCTTGCACCCGACCGTCGGAGCGGTTTTTCCGACGAAAGAAAAGGCGTATCAAGATCTCTATAATTACCGTCAGCGGGTTTTGGGGGAGAAGTTTTATGGGGGAGAAATCGACCAACTGCTCCATGAGCTGATTGCGGAGCTGAATGTCCCGGATAAATTGAACCCATTCCTGAATCCTACCACGCACCGGATCCATACGGAGCACTGGCGCCGAGAGGTGGATAAACCGAAGACGATTCTTCCGAAGTGGCTCAAAGCGAGCGATGAGTGAGCTTGCCCGATCGGCCTGCGGCTCAATATCACGGAATCTGACCTTTACACTCTGCGACTGACTGACAATTCTACTGCCCCCGCCCCTTCCGC
>JALZWJ010000225.1 GCA_023300065.1 Akkermansiaceae bacterium | reverse complement strand
CCTGCCTCAAGAAGCTTCTTAGCATCACGAAATCCTTCCTTACGAGATTCAAAACGAAAGCGCATATGCTGAAGATGCTCAGGTAGCGCATCTTCATTATCATACTTGCGCAAATACTCATCGTTTGAGATCTTTCCTAACGCCTCTCGCAATGCGACCACTTCGTCAGCCAGAGCATACGAAATCAGCTGGGAGAAGAATAGCGTGGTGAGTAGTATATTCATTCTTATGCAGAACGACCATGTGGAGGGCGGCCGAAACCGAACGATATAACGAACAGATTTAATGTCGAACACGTTTGATGAAAATGAACCGACTGACGCCATGGCCGTCCCTCTCTCACGCATTGTTAGTCTCGGTTGGGGTCCAGGTAGTCGGTGATCATCTCATCAGTATCACCACGACCCCATTTCGCTGTTGCGCCAGATTGTGCTGGAGCAGTGAAATAGTAGAGTGATTGGAAGTAATCTATGAATTCCTTACTAACGAACCTAATTTTTTGAGGAGTTTATCGTGAGTGAAATCATCCTAGATTAGTATCTTAAAATAGATTTTCACCAGCTTAATCTTGTCGATTTTCTCTAAAATCTTTAAGTTCCTTATTTATCTGTTTCTGATGAGACTCTTTTTCTCGTTCTGATCGGTTTAGTTTACGTCGTTCCTTTCGTTCTTGATAATCCTTTGATCCTAAGGACCAACCTTTGGACTGGAAACCTTGACCCGGCTTCCAGGAACCATGATATCGACATCCCAATTGAGATATCAGAACCAGAAATATTGCGATAAATCTAATGATGATCATGTTTTTAGTCGGGCAGTATTTATCCGCAGGCCTTTACGGAGCGATATCACCGTAGATCCTACTTGGCTAAAATACCGCGATGTCCTTTCACGACAAGGGCATTCTCCATTTCGGAGTGTGATATCAAGGGCCTGCTTCGGGCGGTGGTGGGCCGGGGAAGTTTTGGGGACTTGGTTGAGGGAGAAGTTGAACCGCTAAGGTGGGAAGACGCTAAGAGTTGAGGGGGGGAAAGTTTGCTAGGGTTCAGGGTTCAGGGTTCGGGCTTGGTTGAGGGATTTTTAACCACGGAATACTCGGATGACACGGAACGGTTGGGGGGCTGGGAGGTTTTTAACCGCGAAATAGGCTAAAGACACGAAAGGTTGAGGGACTTGGTTGGGGAGAAAGGGACTTGGTTCGGGGAAAGTGGTCCGCCGATTGAGATGATTTACGCCGATTGGTTGGGGGGCTGGTCATTCGGACCGAAAGCTGGAGCTTTCGGCTACGGTGGCTTTGGTTGGGGAGCTTCGAACTTGACCCTTCGAACTTCAAACTCGGCTGGAAGCCGCTTCAAACTCTGTTTAAGGTTGTGTGTTTTGGGGGGAGAGGTTAGGTGTTTTTTGACGCTG
Source organism: Akkermansiaceae bacterium (assembly GCA_023300065.1). Lineage (GTDB taxonomy): Bacteria > Verrucomicrobiota > Verrucomicrobiia > Verrucomicrobiales > Akkermansiaceae > SW10. The sequence continues at coordinate 4,152 of JALZWJ010000225.1, read as the reverse complement.
ATGCAGGGATGCATGGAATCCGGTGAGAATCCGGAACAGTCGCGCTGCGGTAACTAACCACGAGCCCCCAATGATCCAATTTACTAGTGATGGTGAGTGAAGGAGGGGGTAAGGCCTGGAGTTAGAAGTCCGAATACTTCATCCCCGAGGTCTCTGTCTGATATGCTTTCTCCGAGGGGCATGTTTATTACGCTCTCTCGCGGTCTAGAGGGTGACGGGAAGCGTGCCAGAGGTCTCTCTTTTTGAGACGAGCTGGCGGTTCTCGCTCGGTCTTTCGAAAGAAAAACGAGATCAATGATTATTACAAATCGACGAGTTGTGTCCGGCTTTATTGCAGGACTGGTTTTGGCAAATGTTACCTCCGGCGCAAGTGCGGCGATTGTGGCGGGAACCCCGGATATTTCCTTCATTGTGGGGAGTGGGGAGAATCAATCTAACCTGGTCATCGATTTTAATGATGGCGAAGAGGTGACGAGTTTTGCGTGGGGTTACCGCTACGATGGCGTGGTCTCTGGCGCGGATTTGTTGATTGCGATTGGGGCGGTTGATCCGAATCTTTCGCTGACCTTTGGGGGCTCCGGTGAGAGTGGCTTTTTTCTGAGCCAGATTGACTATCTAGAGAATGGGGTGACTCATTCTGAGGCGGGGACAGACTCGGCGTTTTGGGCTTATTACATCGCGGGTGGAACTGCGGGTGATGATCTTGTTGGGACGGGTGGCGAGCCTACGCCAGCGGCTGGGGGGGGCTCCGCTCTGCCTGATCCGTGGACCTCATCTCCTACGGGAGCGTCTGCGGAGAGCTTTGGTGAGACAGGGCGTTTGCTGACCGATGGGTCTTGGGATGCGTGGAGTTTTGGGACGTTTCGTTTGGATCCTTTTGTGCCGCCAGGCCCTCCGGGAGTTCCTACTGCGGCGGTTCCGGAGCCGTCGACAACTTTCTGTGGGGTTTTGGCCTCGCTGCTCTTCCTTCGCCGTCGGCGATAGGGTGGGAGGTTTTTTTGTTTTCGCTTTCATTTAAGCGATCGCTTCGGGCCGAGGGGCCCGGGGCTAATTTTTGATATGATCTTGGAGCGATTGTTTTCCCCCTTGTCGCGGTGTGCTTTTTTGGGCGCAGCGGGAGTGGGGTTTTCTGTGCTTTGTGGTCAGGAGATTTTGGAGCCGTTGGTGGTGATTGGGGAGAGGGTGACGGAGGAGGAGAAGGAAGAAGACGGGGCGGTGGGGTTGCCGGGGAGTGTGGTGGAGATTCCTCGCGAGGTGATAGAGCGGGCGGCGGTGGGATCGGTGGGTGAGTTGTTAGAGAAGGAGGCGGGGGTGCCTTTTATTTCATTTTTTGGGAATGCGGAGACGGGGACGCCCCTATTGCGGGGGTTTGCGGAGAATGCATCGAGCCGGGTTTTGATTTTGGTGGATGGGTTGGCGGTGAATCGGGCCGATCTGGGGGCGGTGCCTTGGCTCCAGTTTCCGCTGGGGCAGCTGGAGCGGGTGAGTTTGTTAAAGGGGAGCCGGACGGTGCGGTATGGGAGCGCGGCGCTGGGTGGGGTGATTTCTCTGGAGACGCGGCGGCTGGAGGAAGGTGGCGGGCTTTTTGAGAGTTCTTTTGGGAGTGATGGGTTGCTGAGGTTGAGGGGGAGGTATGAGGTGCCATTGGGCAACTGGGCGCTGTCGGCGCAGGGTGAGGAGAGTGAGAGTGATGGGTATCGGCAGAATGGAGGGTTTGATTCGACTAATTGGGGGGTGGTGCTGGAGAGCCCGGAGGACGCACGAGTGAGGGGGCGTTGGAGTCTGATGGGGAGTGATTTGCTGACGGAGAATCCGGGGGCTTTGTCGGAGCGTGAGTTCCGGGAGGATCCGCGGCAGTCGCGGGCGGTGAGGTTTGGCCAAGCGGATGAGTTTTTTACGGAGACGGATAGTTTACGGGCCACTCAGCAGGTGGAGTGGGACTTGCGTGATGAGTTGAAGCTGGAGGTGAATGGTTCTTGGTTTCGGCGGGAGCGTGCGACGAACTTTGGCCCGGGAAGCCATGGAGATAATGATTCTGACAGCTGGGCGACGGAGGCGGTCCTGAGTGGTGGGGGAAATTGGGAGGTGGGGGTGCGGTGGCAGCGAGATGATGCGGATGTGGTGAGGTATGGGGACATTGAGCGGACTGAGGTGCTGGGGACGGCTGATTTGCGGAGGGATGTTTTCGGGGTTTTTGCGCTGGGGCGGTGGGATGTCTCTGAGAGGTGGACGGTGGCTGGTGGGGTGGGATGGGAGAGTTATGAGTTGGAGGCGCAGGCGCAGGATGAGCTTTCACCAAATAATGCGGCGCTGAACTTTGAGGATAGGGCGAGTGAGTCTGGGGTGGCGCTGGAGCTGGCGGCGGAGTATGAGGGGGAGGACTGGAAAGGATGGTTCCGCTATGATCGGGTGTATCGTTTTCCTGTGATGGATGAGATTGCGGGGTTCCAGGGGTTTGTTTTGGCGGAGCCCTTTAATGCGGATTTGGAGCCAGAGAGGGGGCATGCGGTGGAGGTGGGCGCGGCGGGGAAATGGGGTGATTTTGATCTTTCGGCGACGGTTTTCGCGCAGTGGTTGGAGGGGGAAATTGCTTTTGATTTTAGGGAGAATTTGAATGTGAATTTTTCTGACACACGGCGGACGGGGCTGGAGTTGATGGCGAGCTGGGAGACGGAGCAGTGGGAGGCGAGGCTGAGTTATACGGGGACATCCGCCCGCTATGCGAGTGGGCCCTTTGAGGGGAGTGGGGTCCCGCTGGTGCCGGAGCATGTTCTTTCTGGCGCGTTGACCTGGCTGCCTGATGATGATGTTTCGCTCTCGTTGGAGGGGCTGTATGTGGGCGCGAGCCCGGAGGGAAATGACTTTGCAAATGAGGCTGAGGAGGTGCCGAGCCGGGTGGTTTTTAATACGAATATGAATTGGCAAGTGCGTGAAGATTTGGCGCTTTTTTTACGGGTCAATAATGTCCTCGATCAGAGTTTTGCTAATTTGATCTTTCAAGGTCAGTGGTATCCTGCGGCGGGGCGGCAGGTGGTGACGGGTTTCCGATGGGAGTTTTAAACGATGAAGATAATGATGAAGGTGATCTTTTTAATGGTGATTTCGGTGGGTGCTTTATGGGCGGATTCTTTTGCGCCGGCAGCTGGGGAGCCTGGGAGTATGGCGGTGGCGCTGGATGATGCCCGAGTGCAGCGCTGGGCGACGGCGGTGGCGCAGTATTCGCCCGGAGAGGATGTGGATGAGAGGTGGCAGGTGCCGGAGAACGCACTGGGGGAGGCGGAGGGGAATGCCTTCGACATCGTGGGGTTAGGCCGGGGCGGGGAGATTACGCTGGAGTTTTCTCCTGTGATTCAGGATGGGAAGGGCGCGGATTTTGCGGTGTTTGAAAATGGTTTTTCGGATACTTTTTTAGAGTTGGCCTTTGTGGAGGTTTCTTCCGATGGGGTGAATTTTTTTCGCTTTGAGAATGTGTCTGAAACGGACCGTGCAGTGGGGGCTTTTGGCTCGGTGAATCCGCGAAAGGTGGATGGGTTGGCTGGGAAGTATCGTCTGGGATTTGGAACGCCATTTGATCTGCAGGATTTGGAGGGCACGGTGGGGCTAGATGTCTCTGCGGTGAAGTATGTGCGTTTGATAGATGTGGTGGGTGGGACGAGTTTGGATAGCACCGGTGGGGTGATCTATGATCCATGGCCGGGGTCTGGGGCGGCGGGGTTCGACCTGGATGCGGTGGCGGTTTTAGGGGTGGTGGAGACGAGGGTTCTTTCTACGGAGATTGTGAATCAAGCGTGTGTGATTCACTGGGAGTCTGTGCCGGGTGAGGTCTATGTGGTGGAGAGGAACACGTGCCTGGGTGAGGAGGGCTGGGCGCTGGTGGAGGAGGTGGAGGCTCTTTTGGCGATGACGGAAATCACGCAGCCGCTGGCGGGGGCTGACCGTTCTTTTTTCCGTGTTCGGTTGAGATGAGGTGCGAGTGGATACCGCTTAGCCACAAAAAAGCCGCCTGCAGGACAGGCGGCTTTTTAAAGAAGTTGGAGGAGGTCGTGATTTAGTCGACCGAGAGGAACTTGCGTTCCACGACTTCGAGGGCGAGCGCTTCGAGGGTCTCGTCTTCGAGTTTCTCGATTGCTTCAGCAGAGAAGCCTTTTGCGA
>JALZWJ010000224.1 GCA_023300065.1 Akkermansiaceae bacterium | reverse complement strand
CAACGACCAAGTTGTTGAAGCCCTCGCTAAGAAGACTGGTAACGCCAAGTTTGCTTGGGATTCCTACCGTCGTTTCCTCCAGATGTATGGAAGTGTTGTAATGGAAGTGGAAGCCGAAGCAGGTGAGCACCACGATCCTTACGAGGTCATCCTCGATGAAGCTAAGGCCAAGGCTAAGGTGAAGGACGACTCTGGTCTTAATGAAGGCCAGCTCCGTGAGGTTGTTGCCGCTTTTAAAGCACTCATCAAAAAGCGCTCGGGTAAAAATTTCCCTGAAGATCCACGCGCCCAGCTCAAAGGAGCTGTCAACGCTGTCTTCAACTCATGGCAGAATGATCGTGCCACAGTTTACCGCCAGAAGTATGGCATCCCAGCCGCTTGGGGAACTGCGGTCAACGTTCAGGCTATGGTCTTCGGTAACACAGGTAAGACCTCCGGCACCGGAGTTGCTTTCACTCGTGACCCAGCGACTGGTGAGAACGTCTTCTACGGTGAGTATCTCATCGATGCACAGGGTGAGGACGTCGTCGCCGGTGTTCGCACACCTAAGCCAATCGCTAAGATGGCTAAGGACCTTCCTAAGTCTCACAAAGAGCTCCTTGCGATCCGTAAGAAACTTGAGAAGCACTTCCGCGATGTGCAGGACGTTGAGTTCACCATCGAAGAAGGCAAACTCTGGATGCTTCAGACCCGTAACGGTAAGCGCACTGGTTTCGCCGCTGTGAACATCGCCCTCGATATGGTGAAGGAAAAACTCATCAAAAAGGAAGAGGCGATCCTTCGCATCCCTGCGGATGATCTCAGCCACCTCCTCGCTCCTATCTTCGATACTGCTGCTGAGAAGGCTGCTAAGAAAGTCGGTAACGGCCTTCCTGCTGGTCCTGGTGCTGCTTCCGGTAAGATTTATTTCAATTGGGAAGACTCGGTCAAAGCGGCTAAGAAGGGAGAGCAAGTGATTCTCGTTCGCCAGGCGACCTCTCCTGAGGACCTTCGCGGAATGATTGCGGCTGACGGAATTCTCACCACTGAAGGTGGTGCTTCTTCACACGCTGCACTCGTTGCCCGCCAGATGGGTAAGGTTTGTGTCTGTGGCGCGCACGGCATGACCATCGACTACTCGAAGAAGACTCTCTCTGGAAACGGCGTGACTCTGAAAGAAGGCGACGAGCTCTCTCTCAACGGATTCGTTGGAAACGTCTACAAAGGCGGCATCAAGTCTTCACCTTCCCAGGTCATCCAGGGACTGATCGAAGGCAAGCCAGCTGCTAAGCGTTCCGACACTTACAAGAAGTTCATGGAACTCATGAGCTGGACTGACAAGCTCCGCACCCTCGGTGTCCGCACCAACTCAGACACTCCTGAGCAGGTTGAGCAAGCCATCAAGTTCGGTGCAGAAGGCATCGGCCTCACCCGCGCTGAGCACATGTTCTTCGAGGGCAACCGCATCGACGCCGTCCGTGAGATGATTCTCGCTGACGACGACGAAGGCCGCGCTAAGGCACTCAAGAAAATCAAAGTGTTCATGAAGAAAGACTTCAAGGGCATCTTCGCAGCACTCGACGGTCGCCCCGCGACCATCCGTCTCCTTGATCCACCTCTTCACGAGTTCATCGGCACCATGGATGCTGGTCAGAAGAAAGATCTCTCCAAGAAGATCGGCATGAGTGCCGCAGCGATCACCAAGCGTATTCACTCTCTTCACGAAGAGAACCCAATGCTTGGTCACCGTGGTTGTCGTCTCGGAATCAGCTACCCAGCTGTCACCGCGACTCAGGTCGAGGCGATCCTCGAGGCCGCCGCTGAAGTGCAGAAGAAAGGCATCAAGGTTCTCCCAGAGATCATGGTCCCACTCGTCTCCTACGCACGTGAGCTGGAACTCCAGAAGAAGGTCATCGATGACACCGCTGCTGAAGTTCGTAAGAAACTCGGCCTCAAGAAGTCCGAGCTTAAGTACACCGTCGGAACCATGATGGAGATCCCACGCGCATGTCTCACTGCTGAGAAAGTGGCTGAGCACGCTGAGTTCTTCTCCTTCGGCACAAACGACCTCACGCAGACAGGCCTCGGTCTTTCACGTGATGACTCCTCTAGCTTCCTCCCAACCTACCAGGATGCGGAAGTTCTTAACAACAACCCGTTCTCCGCTCTCGACCAAGAGGGTGTGGGCCAGCTTGTTGAAATGGGTGTCAAAGGCGGTCGCGCTGCCAAGCCTAAGCTTAAGATTGGTATCTGCGGCGAGCACGGTGGTGATCCTGATTCGGTGAAATTCTTCCACCGCGCCGGACTCAACTACGTTTCCTGCTCACCATTCCGTATCCCCGTAGCTCGCCTTGCCGCCGCGCAAGCCGCTCTCGAGGAAAAGGGCATGGCTCGTGGCGAAATGAGCTAATCGAGCTCCGCTAACAAACTTCAAAGCCCCGTCTGCGAAAGCAGGCGGGGCTTTTTTTTAGTTTAGTGGCAATGGGTGGTAAATCGTCTATGGTGTTGCTTCCTCTCCTTCAATTATGATGACTCGCACTTTTAAAACTAAGGCCTCTCTTCTCGTTTCGATTCTCCTGCTCTCTCTCGGTTCTTTTTCGCTGGTGAGCTGCGGCTTGCTGAGCAATGCGGTGGGCTTGGGATTGATGAAGTTACAATTCGGATGTTTGCCTGAGGGCACTCTGATCGATGGTCCCGACGGGGCTGTTCCAATCGAGGAGCTGAAGGCGGGTGACCGGGTGATTGGCTATGGGGGAGAGGTCGTGGTGGTTCAGCAGCGTCATGAGTATCTTGAGGATGCGACTCAGGTTCGGCATTTGAAGGTCATTTTTGAAGGCGGGGAAGAGGTTGCGCTTTCTCCTCGGCACCGGATCGGGGGGATTCCCGCAAGGGAGTTAAAGGCGGGCGCGAAAGTGGGAGACCGCATCGTGGACCGAGTGGAGCGCCTCGGTGGAGTGTCACGGAGTTATGATTTACTCACGGAGGATGCGGGCTACCAGATTCAGGGAGTGCCGGTGAATAGCATGATCCGTGAAATGGCGCTGAGCTCTGGGGCTAAGCGACCGTCTCGCTAGAATTTTATTTCGAAGCCGAGGGCCTCGGCGAGAAACGAATATTTATCGACGATCCCTTCGATCCGTTTTGAGGTGGGTGTGCCAGCCCCGTGCCCCGCTTTGCTTTCGATGCGGATGAGGGATGGCGCGGGACCGGTTTGGGCCGCTTGGAGGGCGGCGGCAAACTTGAATGAGTGCGAGGGGACGACGCGGTCATCGTGATCTGAGGTGATGACCATGGTGGAAGGATAGTCGCTGGGCTTTAGGTTGTGGTAGGGCGAGTAGCGGAGGAGATTGACAAAGTCTTCCTTTTCATCCGGCTTGCCATATTCGGCCTGCCACGCCCAGCCGATGGTGAATTTGTGGAAGCGGAGCATGTCCATGACTCCGACGGCGGGGAGGCAGGCGCCGAAGAGCTGCGGGCGCTGCACCATGCAGGCTCCGACGAGGAGACCGCCATTCGAGCCACCGGCGATG
>JALZWJ010000223.1 GCA_023300065.1 Akkermansiaceae bacterium | reverse complement strand
TCATCGTTCGAAGCAACTCCAGCAAAGGCCGCAGCTTCCAGCAAGGATGCTTCACCGTTTGAATCTACTCCAGCAAAGGCAACAGCTCCCGCCAAGGATGCTTCACCGTTTGAAGCAACTCCAGCAAAGGCCGCAACGCCCGCCAAGGATATCTCACCGTTCGAGTCCACTCCAGCAAAGGCAACAGCTCCCGCCAAGGATGCTTCACCGTTTGAAGCAACTCCAGCAAAGGCCGCAGCTCCCGCCAAGGATGCCTCATCGTTGGAATCAACTCCAGCAAAGGCCGCAGCGCCAGCCAAGGATGCCTCATCGTTCGAGTCTACTCCAGTAAAGGCCGTAACGCCCAGCAAGGATGCCTCACCATTCGAACCAACTCCAGCAAAGGCCGTGGCTCCCGCCAAGGATCTCTCAGCATTCGAAGCTGCTCTGGCAAAGTTTGCGGCTCCCATTGCGGATGTATCACCGGTCGGGGTGACTCCAGCAAAGGCCGCGGCTCCCGCCAAGGATGTCTCACCATTCGAAGCAACTCCTGAGAAAGCCGCTTCTGTCGAAGAAATTGTCGTGAAAGATACGGTGGTAGTGGCTCCTGAAAAGGAAGCCTCCCCATTCACGTCAGCTCCCTCCAAGGTGACTGCACCTGTTCAGGAAATCGTGATGAAAGAGACGGTTGCTTCGACTCACGAGCGTTCTTTCCCGAAAGAAGCTAGCTCGGTTCCACCCATTGAGTCTGCGGTAAAAGAGCCTTCACCATTTGAGGCTGCGGTGCCCGCGCAAACTCCTTCACCATTTGAAGTCGCAACGCCCGTGCAAACGCCTTCACCACTGGAGGCTGCCGCGCCCGTGCAAACGCCTTCACCGTTTGAAGCTGCAACCACTCAGGCAGCGTCGCCATTCCAGGCGCAATCTGCCCCAGCCCCAGCTCAAGCCCCAGCTGCTGTCGCGAGTCCTTTCCAAGTTGCTGCCGCAGCTAGCCCGACAGCCCAGTCGACCCTTCCGCCCGCTCGGCCTCAGGCTCAGCATGCTCCGGAGCGACATTCTCCTTTTGAAGCGGCACAAGCGCCCACGACCGCCATGGACATGGCTCCAGTTGCCCCGGCAGCGCCATACAGAAATGAGCCGGCTCCTGATGACCGTCGAAGCCAACGGGTCTATCCTTCAAAGTCTCCGTTTGATCCGGCATTGGCGAAAGCAGCCCTTGCTTCTGCTCCGGTCCAAGCTCAGGGATTCTCGGTGCCTGCTGCTCCCTCGGCTCCTGCCGTAGTTGCCCCAGCGCCTCCTATCTTTACGGCTCCCGCAAATCAGGCTGCGCCGTCACCTTTCCAGGCAAATTTGGAAGCAAAACCTGTTCCGCCTCAGCCAAATGTCCCCAAGGCTGATACGGATGCGATCGACGAACTCCTCCGTCAGTTCCGCGAACATCGGGATAGTTAAGCCCCGAAGACCTCTTGCAAAGCTTCAGACATGGCGCTCTTCATCTCAGTCATTGAGAGGGGAGCGCCTTTTTCTTTTTCGGCGCACGTCATCGCCACTCCTTCGATCCCGCAAGGTGTGATCGCTTGAAATGGGGGCAGGCAAATTTCCTGTACATTGAGCGCAAAACCATGGAGCGTGACCCAAGCCCGCACCCCGACTCCGAGCGAGGCGATCTTTCGGCCATCTACCCAGACCCCGGTCAAGCCATCTCGGCGGGTTCCTACCACCCCAAATTTCCTGAGAGCGATGATGATTGTTTCCTCAAGTTTGCGCAGATGTTCGTGAAGGTCTTTTTCGCGCGTATTAAGATCTAGAATCGCATAGCCGATCAACTGCCCGGGTCCATGATAGGTTCCTTGCCCTCCGCGGTTAATCTCCACCACAGGGTGGGGGAGCTGGCCAGTATCTCGCAGGCTGCTCTGGTCCCGGGTGCGGCCGATCGTGAAGACAGGGGCATGCTCTAAGAGGAGAACGGTGTCACCAATTTCCCCATCACGGCGCTGTTGCACGATCGCCTCTTGGTGGTCCCACGTCTCTTGGAAATCGAGGCCATCTCCAAGGTCTAGCACGTCTAGCTTCTTCATCTTTTTGACTTGGGCAAAGCGAGCCATTCCTGAACTTTGGCCAGCGGAAGGCAGTTCACCACATCTTCCGGGCGGAGCCATCCCTTCCTCGCGAGGCGTGCGCCAAAGGCGAGGTATTGGAGTTGTTCCGTGGCGTGGGCATCTGGGTTGATAGAAGTCAGCACCCCTTTATCACGCGCGCGGTGCCACCAACGCCAATCCATATCGAGTCGCCGTGGGCTACAGTTTAGTTCGATCACGGTGCGCGTTTCCGCCGCGCAATCGATGATCTTTTCCATGTTCAGCGCGTAAGGGTCTCGACGGAGTAAAAGGCGTCCCGTCACATGTCCCAGCATCGTCACATACTCATTTTCCATCGCGCGGATGAGGCGAGCCGTCATCTCCTTTTCAGGCAGGTTAAAGACATTGTGAACGGAGGCCACGCAGTAGTCCAGCTTGCTCAGAAGCTCGTCTTCAAAGTCTAAAGACCCATCTTTCAGAATATCGACCTCGGATCCCGCGATGAGGGCGAAGCCATCAAATGATTCATTGAGTGTTGCAATCGTGTCGAGTTGCTCGGTGAGTCGCTCTTCACTGAGGCCATTCGCTTGCACGGAGGACTTCGAGTGATCGGCGATGCCCAGATATTGCAGTCCGTGGTCCTGTGCAGCTTCCGCCATTTCCTGCAGCGTATTCTGCCCATCGGAAGCGGTGGTGTGATTGTGAAAAGTTCCGCAAAGATGAGAAAGTTCTACCAGTTTTGGAAGGGTCCCCTCACGCGCTGCTTCGATCTCGCCTCGGTTTTCACGGAGTTCTGGAGCGACCCATTCGAGTCCGAGCGCTTTATAAATATCAGCCTCTTCATTCACTTCCGGCATCTCGCCATCACCGGTGAAATCATATTCGTTGAGGGAAAGTCCCTTCTTCAGCGCCAGTGAACGCAGCTCGACATTGTGCTCCTTACTGCCGGTGAAATACTGAAGAGCGAATGGAAAGTGGTGATTACTCACCGCGCGGAGGTCGCACTGAAGGCCGTTTTCTAGGCGGATCGAGGCCTTGGTGTCGCCATGGACGATGACTTCGTGAACCTCGGGGAAGGTCGCGAAAAATTTCGTAAGCTCGGCTCCCTCGTTCGTGGCCACCAGGAAGTCGAGATCATGTAAAGTCTCCTTCGAGCGGCGATACGATCCAGCAATCGCAGAGCGGGAAACCTTTGGGTGATCCCGCAGACGCTCTAGCAAGACCTCAGCTAAGGGCGCGACATCACCGAGGCGGAAGCGGTCGGCAAATTTCTCACGGTTCGCAATCGCCGCGAGGATTTTATCCACTGTTTTGGCACCAAATCCCGCGAGCTTGGCGATCTCTTCCCCTTGGCACGCATCCTTTAATTCAGCGACAGATGAGATTCCTAATTGATCATAAAGTGCTTTGATTTTCTTCGGCCCCAGTCCCTGAACTTCGAAGAGCTCGAAGAGGGTGGAGGGGAACTCGGCCCGCAAATTCTGGTGATATTCGAGGGTCCCCGTGGAGGCGAGTTCGTGGAGTTTTTGTTGTAAGGCATCACCGATCCCTTTGATATCCTTTAAGTCATCCTTCGCCGCGCGAGAGACGATGTCTCCATCGAAATTCTGCACAATCTCCGCCCCCTTCCGGTAGGCGCGGGTCTTAAAAGGATTTTCACCTTTCAGTTCTAAAAGCAGGGCGATCTCTTCGAGAGTGCTCACCAAAGTGTCACGGGTCACGTCAGGCATTGGCAAGAAGATGGTCTTACGACTGCGATTTGCAAGACTAAGGCCTTCTGGATCGTGTGGAGTTCTGCTACTTCTTCACCCATGAGCAGTCCGAATGTCAAATATTACAATGCCGCGATCGATTCCGCGCAATCCGGGGACCTCCCCGCCGCGCTGAAGGCGATCGAGGCGGCCCTCGTGGAAGATCCGAATGATGTCCAGAGCTGGCAGCTCTATGCCGTTGTTTTAAATGCCCTCGGCGAGACCGAGAAAGCTGAAAAGGCGATCGTGAAAATCAAGGAGCTTGGCATCAGTGAGGTGGATGAACTTGTCATGAAGGCCGCGGATGCGATCGGGCAGAGTAAGTTTAGCCTCGCCATCACCCACTATGAAGATGCTTTAGAATTAGAGCCTGAACGTTCGGAACTCTACGTCAGTTACGCCCTCGCCCTCATGCACGGCGACTACCCTGCTGATGCGGAAGAAGCCGTGAATAAGGCGGTAAACCTCACCCCTGGAGATGCCTCGGCTTGGTATGCTCAAGGGCGGATCCTGCGCCTCCGTGGTAAAAAAATAGAAGCCCTCACGAGTCTTAAAAAAGCGCTTGAGCTGCAAGAGAATCTCGTCCTTGCCCGCTACGAATGCGGTATGACCCTCGCCGAGCTCGGGGAGCTGCCCGCTGCTTTGAAATGCTTTGAAGAAGTCCTCGCAGACCATCCTGAAGATGAAAATGCGATCACCGCTAAGGCCGTGATTTTGGAAAAGATGAAGGAATTAGAGTCCTAGGAAATCAGGAATTACACAGATCAACCGTATCAATAAATCATGAGTCGTAAAATTTGGTTAGATGGCAATATCGTCGATGAAGCAGAGGCGAAAATTTCAGTGTTCGATCACGGCCTCCTTTATGGAGACGGGATCTTTGAGGGCATTCGTTTTTATGCCGGGCGCGTTTTCCGGCTGGAAGAGCACATCGAGCGGCTCTACCTCTCCGCAAAAGCGCTCCTGCTAAAAATGCCGTGGACGCTGCAAGAAGTCTGCGATGCCACGCTCGAAACAATCCGCGCGAACGGGCTGCAGGATGGATACATCCGCCTCGTCGTGACTCGAGGGGTGGGTGATCTGGGATTGAATCCCTACCTTTGCCCAAAGCCCTCAATGTTCATCATCGCTTCTGGGATCACCCTTTACCCAAAGGAGTTTTATGAAAACGGCCTTGAAGTAGTGACCTGCTCGACCCGCCGCCCGACCCCGGCCAGCCTCAGTCCGCAAGTAAAGTCACTCAACTACCTTAATAACGTCATGGCGAAAGTCGAGGCCTTGAAAGCGGGCGCGAAAGAGGGGCTCATGCTCAACGAGCAAGGCTACGTCGCGGAGTGCACGGGGGATAATGTCTTCGTCGTAAAGAAGGGCGTGGTTCTAACTCCGCCGGTTTCTGATGGCAGTCTCGATGGCATCACACGGCAGGTCATCTTTGATCTTTGTGATGAGCTAGACATCGTGATCCGTGAGGTCTCGTTGACCCGTTATGACGTCTACACGGCGGATGAGTCCTTCCTCACCGGAACCGCCGCAGAAACCATCCCGATGGTGAAGCTCGATGATCGTGAAATTGGCGATGGTAAGCCAGGCCCATTGAGCCTGCGTTTGATCACCGCTTACGGTCAAAAAGTCCGCTCTGAAGGGACTGTTTTTTAAAGCCTTAGTCGGAGCGCCTTGGCCGAGCTGACATCATCAGCCGGACTGCCACAAGTGGTAGGAGCCCGATTAGGGCGGCCGCTGCTGCGACCTTGAGGCCGGGGTAAATCCTGGCACGGTCTTTTAAAAGGGCCCGCAGGGAATCGCGGACCACCTGCTCCGCGCGGACGTAAAAGGCGTCCTGCACCGGGAGTTTACTTCCGCTGTTACGGCGGGCGATTTCTCCGAAGCCGGTTTTCACGGGGCCAGGGCAGACCGCGAGGACACGGACTCCATGATCACGGAGTTCAAGTCGTAGTCCCTCGCTAAAGCTGGTGACATAGGCCTTGGTCGCGGCGTAGACTGCGAAGTCTGGGATGGGCAGCACGCTAGCGAGTGAGCTGAGATTAAGGATGGCTCCGCGCCGTGCAATGAGGCCGGGCAGGAGGGCGTGGGTCAGGTGCGTGAGGGCCTCCATATTGAGGCGGATCATCTGCTCTGTTTTACCCCAGGCTGAAGTACGAAATTCCCCGTAGTCACCCATGCCGGCGTTATTGACCAGGCAGTCTGGGTAGAGCTCTTCTTGGAAGAGGGAATTGAGGAGGTGGTTCCTGCCTGCGGCATCGGCGAGGTCGCAGGGGAAGGTCTTTACCCGGAGGGCCGGGTGGCGGGTCACCAACTCCTGCGCGATTTTGGCAAGGAGAGTCTCACGCCGCGCGACGAGGACCAGGGTCTCGACGTGTGGCGCAAGTTGGCGGGCATACTCTAATCCCAGCCCCGAGCTGGCTCCGGTTATGAGAGCACAGCGGAAATCGGGAGTAGGAGCGGAGTGAGGCACGCCTGTGGTAGGTTAGCCCTGAGGTTGCTGTTCATCCACCTTAACGATGCGTAAGGGGAGGCGCTGAATGAGCTCGCTATCAACAAGGATATCGACGGAGTAGACTCCGGCACGGGGGAAGGTGAGACCTTGGAAGCCGACGATGAGGTGGCGAGTCATGAAGGCCACATTGTCAGGCATTTTCACGGGCATGGCACCTTTGATAGGCATCTTGTCGTTGATCGCTTTTCCGTCTTCATCAATGATGGAGATTTGTAGTTCGTGGTCACCATCGTCTTCTGGGGTGAAGCAGAAGCGCATCGCGAGGGAGCACTGTGGGTGCACGATCGGGGTGGCCTTGGCGGCGAGGGCGTCGAAGGTTCCGGAGATGACCATTTTGCCCTGATATTCAGCGGCGAAATCGCAGAGAGTAGCTACTTGTAAGTCCATAATTGAGTGTAAATAAATTGGCCGGAATTGGCACTGCCTGTTGGTGCCTTTTCCGATGGGGGTCGTAAAGAGGAAAGCCGAAAATTACTGATCGGCAGGTGCCACGGGCTCGGCACGTGGCACGTCAGTAGGGGCTTCCGGATCGTTTGGAAATCTGGGGATCGCAGGTTCGGTTGGCGCCTCTGGATCTACGGCACCAGCGGTTGGGATATCACTGGGGATTTCAGGGCTAGGGGTTGGGATGTCAGAGGGGAGCTCTGGTCCTCCGGACCCGTTTGGGACGAGTTCCGCCATCGGGATGTCCTCGTCTTCGTTAATTACCATCGCTTTGGGGATATTTGCCTCCGCTGGTTCGGGCTCTATTTTATCTTGGAAGAGCACGGCGCGCGCGGAAGGGCGGAGGTTTCTTAGGATTTCGGTGCGGAAGTTCCGGAAGAAGCGCTTCACCATGGGGGCTGCTTTACGGCCACCACTCACGCCCTCTCCTGGGACACCCTCGTAGACGACTGAGAAAGCATAGCGGGGATTGTCAAAAGGGAAGAAGCCAGCGAACCAAGCGAGGTTCTGTTTGATGTCGGGCTTCCACTGAGCCGTTCCGGTTTTACCGCACATGATGGTGTAGCCAATGTCTGCCCGTTTTCCGGTTCCATAGGAGGCGTGGACCACATTACGCATCCCTTCCTTCGTGGTTTTTACCGCGATGGGGGAGAGGCTCAGCTCATTACGTTTTCTGGGTTGAGGGGCCTCGATGACCCGCCCGTGGAAGTCCTGAATCTGGCGGATGAGTTGGAGTTCCATGAGGACGTTGCCATTTCCAGTCCCGGCCATCGCCTGCGCGACTTGGAGTGGAGTGGCGAGCATGAGGCCCTGGCCGATTGCGAGGTTGGCGGCGTCACCATCAGTGGTGGGGCGTCCATTTTTCTTCATGATGTAGTCAGCAGAGGGAGCAACTCCTGCGCTCTCTCCCACGAGAGGGAGACCGGTTTTTGTGCCATACCCGAGACGACGGGCCACGGAGAGAAAGGCCTGTGGGCCTGTTTTAATGCCAACTTGGTAGAACCAAGTGTTGACCGATCTGGCGAGGGCTGGCTTGGCTCCGAGAAATCCTAGGTCGCCAGCGGAGTGGTTCCGCATGTAGAGCTGACCAATTTTGATCTTATAGGGACAGTCGAACTTCTGGTCATAGCGGATCGCACCATTTGTGATTGCGGCGAGCGTGACGACGGGTTTGAAGGTTGAGGCTGGGGGGTAAGCGGCCTGGAAGGCGCGGCCAAATAGCGGGTTGGATGGGTTTTCGGCGAGTTCCTTATAGCGATCATTCGTGATGTAGGGGACGAATTCGTTGAGGTCGAAGGTGGGGCGGGAAGCCATGACGAGGACCTCGCCAGTTTGCATGTCAATAACGACAAAGGCGCCACGCTTTGATCCCTCACGGAGCACTCGCTCGGCGTAGCGTTGCCAATCCAGATCGATGGTGGTGACGATGTTCCCACCGGGGCGGGGGAGACGAATGGGCTCGTCCAGAACCTTGTTGCCGTCTTTATCAAAGATGATTTTTTGGAGGCCGGGTTCCCCTCGGAGTTTTTTATCAAAGACCATTTCGAAGCCTGACTTTCCCATCACAGATTGGAAAAGCGGGTCACCCGCATTGATGGGGCCAGTCGGGAGCACGGTCTGGGCGCCGACGTAACCGATGAGGTGAGCTGCGACTGATTTTTCCGGATAGTGGCGCAAGTAAACTGGGAGGAGCTTGAGGCCTGCGGGGAGTTTTTTCTCTAGCGACTTCGCCTTTTTCTCGGTGAGGATTTGGGAGATCTTTCTCGGAAGCCAGCGGCGGTAACGGTAGTAGTTCGCGAGCTTTTTGTCAGTGTAGGTCTGGTTTCCTCCAACGAGGGCGTTGGCCTCCAAGATCCGCTCTTGAGCCCAAGCGACGGCGGATTCCTTGTCAGCGGGCCCATCGTAAGCTGTAAAATCCAAGGCCAAGTGGTAAGCCATCTTGGTTTGTGCCAAGGGGCGGCCATCACGGTCTAAAATAAGCCCACGAGGCGCGGGGATCGAGATCGTCATGGTCCGTGCCATGCCTTGGTTTAAGACCGATGCATCAGAAGCATTCGGCTCAGGGGGCTCTACCGCTTCCTTAGGAACAGTAGGGTTGATGAGGACAGGCTTTTTCTCGGACTCTTGCGCTGGGAGAAGGAGCGCATTACTGAGACTG
The DNA here is from genome assembly GCA_023300065.1 of Akkermansiaceae bacterium. Classification (GTDB taxonomy): domain Bacteria; phylum Verrucomicrobiota; class Verrucomicrobiia; order Verrucomicrobiales; family Akkermansiaceae; genus SW10. The sequence continues at coordinate 3,750 of JALZWJ010000223.1, read as the reverse complement.
AGACCAAGACCGAGGAGGAGGGGCTTCCAAAGCATGGGGACACCTTACGGTGTTCTTTTTGATTTTACCAGTCCCACTCTCGTGGATTTCCGTGGAAGTTCTTCACAATCTCCACTGGGAGGAAAATTGTCTCTTTTTTCCACTTAGATTCGGGCTCCATTTCGAAAAGGACCCACTTGGTTACCGTCCGTCCGTTTGCACGGACACTGACATTGAGGTGGATTTTAATCTTTCCGTCATCACGGGGGAAGACGGTCAGTTTTCCAGGGAGCTGGAATTTAGCAAAAGTTTTGCCCTCTTCATTCGGAATCGGGATGAATTTTGAGCGCTGGCCAAGGTGTTCCTTCGGAAATGGCTCACTCCTTTTTGTGGCTTCTGTGGTAACGCGGGCTTCATTGAGGCGGAGCCATTCATGCTCGCCCTCCTTGCCCTCAGCCTCGACCCGCCAGATAAAGGGGCCATCTAAGGTTCCCGTTCCAGCGGCAAAAAAGAGAGCTGAGATGGCGAGGCCGCCACTCCCGCCCATTGCCTTCACTCCACTATTTACCTGTGCCCCATTGATCTCCACAGAGGATGTCTTTTGAAAGCCGTGATCCTTCATAATCATAGAGGCGCAGCTAGAGAGTAATAGGGAGGCTGAGCCTAGGAGCAACGTGGCACCGATTTTGGTCATAGTTTTGAAGATACGGGAATTTGGGATTCTGTCAAAAAGTGTCTTTCGATTCCCGCTTGCGTATTGATAGAGAATCCATACCTTTCCCCCGTTGGAGGCCGCTGTAAGCGCCTAAAGACCCCGGGAGGAGCACTTTTTCCGATGCCATTTTTTCTCTGCAAGCCTGCGCGAATGCACTTGCTCGGCATCCCTTTCTTGGTCGAAACGCCACCGGTTTCCTTCACCTCGCGATCGCGGAGTTTTCTTTTCAGTTTATGCCGAAGTTCCCAGAGGCTGCTCACGGCCTCCTTCACTTCCAATCCTGATCCTCCTCGATCTACCCTTGGGCATCATACCCAGTCTGAAATATGTCAGAACAAGATAGAAACACGTCGGCCGGCCAGTCCTCAGGGGGCTCCGGGAACCAATCCGGGAACCGTAACCGGAATAGAAATCGTAACCGCAACAGAAGCCGCAATGGGCAGCAGTCCGGACAAGGTGGTGGAAACCGCGAAGGTGGTGGCAACCGTAATAACCAGCGCCGCCAGCACAACAACGCCGAGTCTCCTCGCCGTCGCGGACCTCGCAATAAGCCTTTGACCACATGGGAGAAGATTAAAAAATTCTTCGGCTTCTACAAACCGGAGAACCAAAACCAGCAACCAGCTCGTAAATCGGCTCAAAAATCAGCACGTCCACGTAAGGAAAACGTGCGTGATGCCTCTGGCCGTGCCTCGAGTGGTGGTGACCGTAACCGCTCCAATCGTGAGGGTGGTGACCGTAACCGCTCTGATCGCTCTGATCGCTCCACCCGCGATGGTGGCCGCGATGGTGGTGACCGGAATCGCTCTAATCGTGATGGTGGTCGTGATGGCAACCGCGACGGTGGGAATCGCAGCCGCTCTCGCCGTGATGATTCTAGCCGTGACTCTGGTGAAGATACCCGTCGTGACTCCCGTGAAGATTCTTCTGGAAGTGTCGACGTCGCAGGGAAGACTGCCCGTGCTCGTCAAAAGCCGCGTCCTACTCCCGATAGTTCTTCTGTCGACGGTAAGCGCCTTTACGTTGGGAATCTCTCCTACGATGCCGCCGAGCATGACCTTGAAGATCTCTTCAAAGGCGTCGGTGCTGTTCGTAATATCGAGATTGTCTATAACCGCAACACCCACCGCTCTAAGGGCTACGGATTTGTGGAAATGGCTCGCGTTGACGAAGCGAAGCGCGCGGTCGAGGTCCTCCACGACCAACCCTTTATGGGACGCACTCTCATCGTAAACGGGGCAAAGTCCACCGGCGCGACTGATTCTGATGGCGATCCCGCACCGCAGGAAAACCCTCCGCCCAATCTCCCCGAGGGAGATCAGTAGGTCCTGCACCGCGATTTAAAAATCTCAGCCCGTTCGGAGTTTTCCGAGCGGGCTTTCTTTTTGTCATTCTCTCTATAAATTCCCGCGCATGAGCCTCTCACCTTTCTACCTATGCGGCACCACCGCCTCGGGGAAAACAGCCCTCGCGCTGGCACTTGCGGAAACTGGGGGAGGGGAGATTGTCAATGCCGATGCCTTCCAAGTCTACCGTGGGCTAGAGGTCCTTAGCGCAGCTCCCACTGCGGAGGAGATCGCTCGCTGTCCGCACCACCTCTTCGGCTTCATGGATCCGACTGAACCGATGGACGCGGCAAAATATGAGGCCCTAGCCAGCCCCGTGATCGCAGATATTCAGGCACGTGGGAAGCGGCCCATCATCGTGGGCGGCTCCGGGCTTTATCTAAAATTCCTCACCCACGGAGTGGCACCCGCACCCTCGGGTGACCCAAAGATCCGCGCCGAGCTAGAGCAACTCCCGGCTGATGAAATCTACCGCCGCCTCCGCCTCCTAGATCCAGAGGAGGCGGAAAAACAAAATTCCGGGAACCATCGCCACCTCTCTCGGGCGCTCGAAATCTGCCTCATCACGGGCGGTAAGGCCTCCGATCTTCGTAAGAATTTTTCCGATCCCGCCCATGTCGCAAATCTCGATGGGATCGTCCTCACTTGGCCACGCGAGGTTCTGGCAGACCGCATCGCCCTGCGCACCGCCCGCATGCTGGATGAGGGCGCGATAGAAGAAGTCAAAAACCTCCCCTCAGATGCCGGCACAATCCGCCAAGCGATCGGGGTGCGTGAGATCGAGGCCTATTTCGCCGGAGAAATGACGCGGGCAGAATGCCTGGAACGCATCACGATCTCGACCCGCCAATACGCGAAGCGCCAGCGCAATTGGTTCCGCCGTGAGTCCTGGCTCCGCCCGCTAGATGCCAGCCTCCCGCTCGCCGATCTCGTGGGGTTAGCCCAGGATCACTGAGCTTTCTTCACCGAGTGCCGGATTGTTTTTTCAAAGGCCCTCGCCTCGGCGGGCGAAATCGTAGAGTCGTGATCTAGGTCGTAGTGGAGGAGATAAATCTGCGCGCGTCCTTTCGGCAGCTCGTCTTTCTCGACCTTGCCGTCCTGATTCGCATCGAAGGCCATCGGATCGCCGACGATCTTCATCATCCAGTCACCTGCCCGCCTTGCCTTGCGTGAACTTGCTTTGATCTGGAATTGATAAGACTCACGGAAGGCTTGGCTTTTTCCAGCTTCATCGAGGAGCGCATAGCTTGCCTTTAGCACATAGTTGGCCTCTTTCCCGGCGGCCTTTACCTCCAGTAGAAATTCCCGGGAACCTCGTTCGCTAGCCCCGCTTGTCTCTTCGCCTTTAAGCGTCTGAAAAGAGGGGTCATCACAGGTCAGCTCCCACTGCAGGGGCTCAGAGACCGTGTCCCAGCGGCGGTCATAAATCGGATCAGAAAATAGACCTAGCCATAATTTCCCTGCGCCAGACTTCAGGAGTTCTGGTCCAGCTTCCACGATGAGTTTTACAAAAAGAGGCTCAGCCTCGCTCACCTTTCGGACAGGGGAAACGTCACAGATTTTCATCCCTTCCGGAACCTTCAGTCCGCGTTGTGGAGTCCGGGCCTGCTCGGTCGTTTTCCTCTTCAAGTCCGCCACCGTCGTCGGTTTCTCCACCTTCCCAAATCGCTCCGCTAAGAATCCGCGCAGCTCCTCTGGATCATGCCAAAA
>JALZWJ010000222.1 GCA_023300065.1 Akkermansiaceae bacterium | reverse complement strand
GTTTTACCGCAGAGGGCGGGGAGGAAGAACGCTACCTTGCGAAGATGGCGGCGCGTTCTTCTTCATTGAGTTCCTTCCATTCGCCGACGGGGAGATCGCCGAGGGGGAAGGCGCCGATGCCCTCGCGCAGGAGGCGGAGGCAGGGGAAGCCTACGGCGGCGGTCATGCGGCGGACTTGCCGGTTTTTGCCTTCGCGGAGCTCGAGGCGGAGCCAGGTGTCGATGATTTTTTGGCGAACGCGGACGGGGGGATCGCGGTCGGGGATGGGCGGGGCTTGCTTGAGGGACTTGGCGCGGCAGGGCATGCAGCGGTGACCTTTGATAATGAGGGTTCCGCTGCGGAGCTTAGTGAGGGCTGCTTCATCTGGGATGCCTTCGACGAGGACGAGGTAGCGGCGACGATGGTTGAAGCGGGGATTCAGCAGGCGGTCTTCGAGCGATTTCTCGTCGGTGAAGAGGAGGAGGCCCTCGGAGTCCATATCGAGACGGCCGAGCGGGAGGCACTTCGGCGGGAAATTGAACTCCTTGAGGGTGCGTTGTCCTTCGTCGCCGGGGTTGGCATTGAATTGGCTGAGGATGCCGAAGGGTTTGTTGAAAGCAATGAGCATGGTGTGTGGGGAGAGGCTAAGCCAATGAGACGGGATTGGTCCACGACGAATGCGATCATGACTCTCTGGATTTTCGGAAACCGGACCTAGGGATGGTATCAGAAATAGAGGGATCTCCCTTCCGATTTTAGATTAGCTTGCCCCAGCGTCCTCTGAGGTTTGGTTGATGGTGATTTCTTGCTGTGCGACCCAGAGGTGGGTGAGGGGAGCGTCTGGGAGGGTGACGTGGTCAAAGGTGAGGAGGGTTCCGGCGGGGATGTTTTTTATGATGGCAGTTCCGCTTTGGAGGAGGGCGTGGGGGACGAGGTCGGGGTTGAGTGGGCGGAGGGTGGCTGGGAGATGCGGGGGGAGGGTGGTGCCTGTTTCTAAGTCGGTAGGGGCCTGGGCGTAGACCTCGCAGGTGAGGAGGCCGGGGGCGAGGATGGCTTGGCCGGCGGAGGCGGCGAGGATGGCTTTTGGGGTTTCGAAGTAGCCGAGGGGCTGATCACGGAGGAGGAGGTAGTACGGGCCGTCTCCGAGTTGGCAGGCGCGGAGGTGGGCGGCTTGGGCTGCGGGGAGGTCTTTTTTTGGTTTAACGATGAGGTAGAGGCCGCCGTGGGGGCGGGGGCCTTGTACGAATTCGACGCGTGGGGTGTCGCCGTATGCGTCTAGGTCGAAGGCGGTGATGACTTCATCGAGCGTGTTGATTTGGGGGCCGGTCATGCCGCCGTCGGGCGGGAGGAGGCCGAAGCCGTTGGCGAGGGCTGCCATTTCGTAGTGAAGTTTGCTGGAGCCACTTTTGGGTGAAATTTGCCCTGCTTGCACGGTCTGGAATCCCATGATGTGGGCTTCCTGCATCATGGTGGCGAGGGTGCCGTGGGCGGTCCCGGCATCGGAGGTGACGATGGCTCCGCGTTGGTAAGCTTCGGCTTGTAGGCTGAGGCCGGCGGCGACGTCGGTGCGGGGATCGGTGAGGACGACGTGGGCATTGTTAGCAATGGCTAGGAGGGAGGATTCGGCGCTTAGGGTGAGGTTGGCGGAGGCTTCTACGAAGACATCGATGGGGGTTTCTTTGAGGAGGTCTTCTAGGTCTTCTAGGTTTTGGAGGTCTGCTTCCGCTTGCCAAGCGATCTGCATGCCATCGGTGGCGTGGACTTGGTGGGCCACGCCCAGCGCGGTGGGGCTTGTTCCAAAGAGTCCGACTCGCAGTGGCATTTCTAACATGGGGAAATCATAAGGGGATTTATGATGGGGAGAGGAGAGAATTTATTCGAGACTCGGGGAGGCGAGCATTTTTAGAACGTCGTCTTTGCTGAGTCCCTGTGCGCGGAGGGTGGCGAGGGCGAGGGAGTCGTGCCGTTTTGCGAGGCGTTGGCCGGTGTCATCGCAAATGAGTGGGTGATGGAGGTAGCGTGGCTCTGGGAGCCCGAGGAGGGTTTGGAGAACGCGGTGAATGTGGGTGGAGGGGAGGAGGTCCTGCCCCCTTGTGACGAGGGTGATGTTTTGTGCGGCGTCATCTACGACGACGGCGAGATGGTAGGAGGTGCCGATGTCCTTTCGGGCGAGAATGACATCTCCTAGGAGGTCGGCTTGCACGGGGGTGGGGGCTTGGCCATTTTGAAAGGTGAGGGGGCCGGTGAGGGCGGAGGCTTTTTTGATGTTGAGTCGCCAGGCGGGTTCGCGGGGATCGGGGGGCTGCGTTAGCTCTCGGCAGGTGCCGGGGTAGAGGGGGCCCTCGGGTCCGTGGGGTGCGTGTGTGAGATGGGCGAGTTCGCTCTCGATTTCTTTCCGTGTGCAATAGCAGGGGTAGATGACGCCGAGTTTTTTGAGCTGATCCAGGGCCTTTTGATAGTGCGCGAGGCGGTCGAGCTGGCGCCACGGTTCTTCATCCCACGTGAGGCCTAGCCAGGTGAGGTCTTCTAAGATCCCTTCGTAAAATTCAGGGCGCACGCGGGTGTGGTCGATGTCTTCAAAGCGGACTAAAAACCGCCCACCTTCCTGATGTGCAATCACTGCCGCATAGGCGTGGCCCAGGTGGAGGCGACCGGTGGGACTGGGGGCGAAGCGGGTGATGATCATGAATTCTGAGGGGAGTATGGGCCAGAGTAGAGGGGGGCGTCCATCACTGTGGTGCGATGTTGGAAAAGGAATCCTCGCTCCGAGCGGCTTAGCCCGCTTTCCTTTCTCTATGAGTGATGAGATCTCTATGAGGCCGATTGGGCGGGTCGAGAGCTGCTTTGGCGAAAAATTCGGTACGCCGAGACAGAGTGGCTTGGTTCCGGAGGCGCGTGGGCGGATCGTTTTTTCAGACGAGGTGCCTGCGGGGGCTTGTCGAGGGTTGGAGGACTTTAGCCATGTGTGGATCGTCTTTCTTTTTGATCAGGTGGAGGAAAAGGACACGCGTTGGTTTGTCCGGCCACCCCGTTTGGGTGGGAATGAGAAGAAGGGGGTTTTTGCGACCCGCTCGCCTTTCCGGCCAAATCGGATTGGGCTCTCGCTGGTCAAGCTGGAGGGGGTGCATGATGACTCACTCGTGGTGAGTGGGCTGGATCTGGTCGATGGGACAGCGGTGCTGGATCTAAAGCCCTATCTCCCTTATGTGGAGTCAGTCGCTGATGCGGAGGGGGGCTTTGCAAAGGAGGCACCGGTGCTGCTGGGGGTGGACTTTGTGGATGACCTAGAAGGGGAAATTGATGAAGAGAGGAGGGCTTTGATCACGCAGATTTTGGCGGTTGATCCACGTCCGGCGTATCACGATGATGAGGAGCGAGTCTATGGGTGTATGATCGAGGGTAGCAATGTGAAGTGGCGAGTGCAGGGGGGGCGCGTGATCGTTCTTTCCAGTGATCCCATCATCCGCTAATCACGGGTATGGAGTTTGACTTCGAGAGCGAGCAGTCGGTTGACTTTCAAAACGATCTTTTTTTCATGAGTCAGGCTTTGCGGGAAGCGAGGCGTGCTTATGAAGTGGGTGAGGTGCCGATCGGCGCGGTGATCGTAAGGGATGGTCAGGTAATCGCGCGGGGTTGGAACCAGGTAGAGACGCTGAAGGATGCCACGGCTCATGCCGAGATGCTGGCTCTGACGGCGGCGCAGACGGCTTATGGAGATTGGCGGCTGGAGGGATCAACCCTCTATGTGACGAAGGAACCGTGCCCGATGTGTGCGGGAGCGATTGTCCACTGCCGCCCTGACCGTGTTGTTTATGGAGCGATGGACCCGAAGGGGGGAGCGGCGGGAGGTTGGATTAATCTCTTACAAAGTAACCCGCCGCTGAACCATCGCTGCGAGATCACGATGGGCGTGATGGAGGATGAATGCGTGGGGATGTTGAAGAGCTTTTTTAGAGAGGCACGGGAGAAGAAAGCTCAGAAGAAATTAGAAAAGGGGGACGCGTAGCCCTCTGGATGGCATTTCTGGTTTCTGACTCGCGGGCTATAATGAGGGGGCGATGATCACGCGCTTTTTAGGAACTAATTGAGAGAGAGATTTTTGGTGGGATTCCCACGATGACTGGCGCGCTTTTCTGCGCCACGAGTCGATCTGGCGAGCTGATTCGAGGGGCAGGATCTCAATATCACCGGATGGGAGTTGCCGATAGTGGGTCCCGTAGCGTTGATTTCCACGACAGTACAAGCGGTTCCTATCATAGAGCCAAGCATGGATGCCGTGGACCGGGCTTCCGCTTTCCATGTCTTTCTTGATCCCCTCCTGAGCGGCGAGTCTTAACCTCATGTCCAAGCAGTGTTGGGCGATGAGAAAGGCGGCTTGCGCGGCTTGTGGGCTAAAGCGTTTGGCGTCGATCCAGCCGTGCTTCGCGATGGTTTCTTTGAGCCAAAGGTAATCGTCTGTCTGAGCTTCTACGGCTTCTTTTCCATAGTTTCCTGAGCTCCGTGATGCTTGGTCACGCTGCATGCGGGTGATGAGATTTTGGTTGAGCCTTTCTGCGGTCGCTTTGTCTAAACGAGGGGCTTTTTTGAGGGGGCCAATTGGGGATGCTTTGAGCGAGATGTTGGCTTTGTCATCCGGCACTCTTTTGAGCGTGATCTGTGGCACTCTTTTGAGTGAACCATCCATGATGAGGGCTCCTTGGGTCAAGGTGAGGAGGTCTTGGTGAAGGGTGTATTTCATGACAATACCACCGCGCATCGCGGGGCCGAGATCGGGGATGATGATGCGGCCGGCTTCATATTGAGAAACAGGTAAGACGAGGAGTTCTCCATTTTTGTTAGATTGGTAAAGGTGCCCAGTCTCATAGACGCGGAGGTCAAAGGGATCCGTGATATTTTGCCAAGTCCCGAGAATGGAGGGGCTTGCTTTTTTATCAGCCTCGATCTCTTGCTCCCCTGCGAGAGAGAGGCTGGTGAAATAGAGGCACGCAAAGGTGAATCGCGCGAATAAGGAAAAGTGAGATCTCATGTATCGGGGTGGTGTCATTTATCTACAAGGAGAGCATGATTTGGTTCATGTAGAGAATATGGCGATCACCTGTTAGGTGTGCATTTTTCAAAAGGTAGGTCCAATCGTGAGCCAATTTCACCCTTTGGCTTTTTCCATTTACGATCACTTGGAGTGATTTCCAGATGCTCCAGTCCAAGGGGATATGAAGGGCGAGCTTCGTGACGTTTTTGGTTTTGAGAACGACTTTGGCGGTGTGGACCTTACCGGTCACGATGGCTCGTTCTAGCCCTTGCGGGTTTTCGGCGGGAAGGGGAGATTGGGTTTCGTGAATTTCGATCCAGCGACGGCGAAAATCGCTCTCCCTGAGTGCGATTAATTTCACTTCAGACATGCGTTCTCTGGAATAGTTCTGGGCCCACTGCATGACACGAGGGTATTCCTCGTAAAAGGCTTCATGCTTCCGACCAGTGTATTCTACGTAGGTGGCATCTACCTTGTGCTTAGCGAGTTTCGGCATGCTCTCGCGAATCATTTTTGGAGCGGCTCCATCTTCACTGCCGTCAATGATGTAGAGCGGAGTTTTTTGGTAGTTCGTGAGGAATTGGTCACGCCAAGTCACGCCGATGATGGGGACGACTCCGCTGAGTCGGTCGGCGAGAATCCCTCCCATTTCCCAGGCGGCATGGCCTCCTTGTGAATGACCTTGAAGGAGGATGCGGGAGGAGTCGATAGGGAGAGTCCGGGAGGCATGAGCGATCGCGCCGTGCACGGAGTAGATTTCTTCGTCCATGTATTTCAGCCCAAACTCGCGGTCGTAAATATACTCCGGACTAATCATGATGTATCCGTGCGTGTCTGCGGTCCGCCCCCAGTAAACTCTCATGACATCCGCTTTGGTATTCATCCCGTGCATCGTGAAAATAGCGGGAGCGGGGGTGGATGGGTCAAAGTCGGGCGGAAAGGAGACGTAGTAATGAAACTTCTTTTGGCTCCGCGGGTGGTCAAATTCGATACGATGCCATCCCCGCAAAAGGCTTTGATCCACGGGTGCCGGAGCATAGCGGATGATGCTTACCAAGAGCTCCCTGGGTAGAGTCGATGCCGCAAAACGTTCTGCGAGGGTGGTATTGGCATCAGGCTGATCTTTGGAAAAATAAATGCCAATGTCTTTGGCAAGAGCGACCGCTTCTTTGATCTGAGGGTTCGAGAGCTGAAGTTCTGACATCGGCTCAGCCCAGCGATGGGTGAGTTGGCGGATCGTGGATTGATCGAGAAGGGGGGGATCTATTTTCTTAAGAAGCTGGCTGAGGCGTATGTTGGCGGCGTCTGGGAGAGTGGTGTCGGGGAGGTGATCTGCTAGCCACGATTCCCCCGTCTCGACTTCCCCGCATGATTTGAGAATGGCTTCCATCCTCTCTGCCTGAGCTGGGGTGAGAGGTGCGCGATCGAGCGTTTTGAGTCTCTGTAAGAGGCTCTTTGCCTTCTTGTGAGAGCCACGGTTTGTTAAGATCTCAGCCGAGGTGAAAATCTCATGATGATAGTGCCTAAGAAGGCTGGATGATTCCGCTTTGACCTCTGGTTTTTGTTGGTCGAGTGGAGCTAAAAGTTGGAGGCCTTGCGAGTAGAGCCCTGCTTGTTTGTAAAAACGGGCGGCTCGGAGGGAGGTCGCTGGATCCGTGGTGACAATGGTTCCCTGCACCATTTTACGGGCTAGATCAGGGCGGACGAAGCTGAGTTCAAAATCGTATTCGATCCCCTCCCAGCGAATGACTTGTGGAGTCACCAAGGTGATGGCGGCCCGGAACTGAAGCTGCCCGAGTTTAGGATCTAGGAGGGAGACTTGAGTGATTCCAGTGTCACTGATTTTACCGGTCTTAAAATCTTTGATGACGAGAAACACTGAGCCTTTTTTAGGGCCTTTTACGATCTCTTGGTTGAAGCGGTAAGTGATCGGTTTCTCCCGTGGTTCCACCACAGCCTGTGATCGGATACTCGCTGGGGTGAGGTAGATTTTGGTTTGCTCAGTGCTCACTCGGGTCACCGATTGGTGCTCCCCGATGTGGCCAGTGAATCGTAATCCAGCGTGGGTTTGCACCTGGTGGTTTGCCTGGCCAGCGAGCGGTAAGCACGAAAGGCCGCTGGTGGCTAAGAACCATAGAAATGGAATGTGTTTAGGCATCTTGAAGATGAGCGTGTCATATTCAAAATGCTTGGTCAACCGAGCGGCTTGGGACGCTCTATCTGGATTTTCTAGGTCGTCGCTGAGGCTGAGCCTTCAGTTCGGCGAGCGAGATTTTTTGATCTGAGTTCGCATCGATCGTCGCGAAGCGTTTCCTTGCCATTTCGGCGGTCGGAGCGGTCCGTTTACGTGCGGTAGCAGAACCCGTGCGGGCGGCGCGGGCTTGGAATTCTTCATAACTTAGGAAACCGTCGTTATTGAGGTCTCTTGTCCGGAACATGGTCGCAGCATCGGGGCGGGCCCCTCCCGTGATTTTTCCTCGTTGTCCCTGTTTCTGAGTAGAAGAGCTGCAGGAACTTAAAAGTCCGGCAAGGGTGAGGGTGAGGGTCTTCAGCGCGGTGAATTTAGAGGAGAATTTCATAGTGTAGCAATAGGACGTTTTTCATTAAATTTGATTCATTATAAATGGTTAGGAAATAGGAGGGTGAGGCGTGGTCGGCGAGAGGGCTCTAGGAAAATCCGTGGAATCCTTCTCTAATTCGGTGAAATACGGGTTAAAACCCTCCATGAAGAAAAAGATAGGCCTCAAGAATTCCTAGCTTGATCGCCCTGAGGAAATTATGCCGATTTTGAAGTCCTCTTTCTGGATGGTTTACTTGGCCTGCATCATCATCGCATTGAAGCTATGGTTCTATGTCGATTGGCCGAAAGCTGCGCTCATCGGAGTTTGCCATATTGTGGTCACGACCGTGATCTCAATAGGCTTGGAGATGTTGACGCGTTGAGTCGCTCATTGGTCTTTGAAATCGTGAGGTTTGTGAGACAGTGAAAGGCGACGCATGATCACACCGCCACCTCTGCCATCACCGCCGCTTCCACCGAAGTCATCCCGCTGGAAGGTCCCTCTCATTGTGATTGGATCGATCTTTGGGATCCTTCTGCTCTTGATTGGTTTTGGGTTTTTCTTTGTTTTTACGGCCCGCGAATTTGAGCCCACTCCATCGCAGAAAGAGACGGTCGTCACGATCGACTACGCAGCCGAGTTTTTCGAAATAGATCGGACATTTGGAGTCGAAGAATGGTCTTGTGAGAAATACATCGATGGCTCAATCCAGATTTACTACCTCTATGTCGACGAGACAACGACCCTCGACTGCACCATCACGGTTGAGCTAAACAGGGGGGACGCGCGAGCTTCTTACTTGGGTGAATGGCAGGGCCTAAAGATTTTCAATAATTTCGGCGAAGCAGACGCCAGTCTTGAACCGGCAGATGCGGTTTTCTCCTGGGGCGATGATTCAAAATTCGCTTTCCAGGTCGCCGATGATGAACGCTATGGCTTCGCGTTCATCACTCGGATTGGTAACAAGGTTTTCTTCATCGATGCATGGGGAATTGTGATCGAAGAGCCTGAGGAGATTTCCGCTTTTCTGACTCCTAAGCTAGAGCTCTTCCAAGCTGAGTCTTATCTTAAATAGCGGCCCTCGGTGTTGCGACGGCGGATCGGCTATTCTGCTTCAGTGGCTGGGAGGGCGCTTTGCTCAGAGTGCCAGGCGAGGATTTTTTTGGCTCGGGTGAGGGCGGCTCCGCGGGCTTGTTGGATTTCCTCTGGGGTGAGGGTGTTGCCGTGTTTTTTTCCTCCCATGAGGCGGTTGAAGCGTGTTTGGGTGGGCTTGTTGGGGTGTGGGAGGCCGTGCGCGGCCCCAAGGGTATTTCGCTAGAGTGGATTTGGCTTATTGGTGAAGGTTTCGTGGGATCTTCGGGGCGGGGATGTGGGGGAAATGAAAGCGGAGCGACTGCGTTAAGAGCTGAGTGTAGCAAACCTTCTTGAATCTGTTTTCCATTGGGATAAGCTGCGGAGGTGATTTCCAAATTTCAAGAGCCTGTGAGAAAGCAGGTGGGTGGGCGGCTTTCGAGCTTGTCTCCTCTGGATCGTTTGGAAGGACTGCGGAAAAATGCCGCTTTTTTGAGAGGAAAACCTACCCCGCTACCTTATGACGATGGAAGCTTCGTTCGAAAAATTGTTGGTGCGCCTCGGCCGAGCTGAGGTCCGTTTCGTCGTGGTTGGCGGGATTGCAGTGAGTTTGCAGGGGTATGTGAGACTGACGGAAGACGTGGATATCCTTCTCGATTGTGAGAAGGCGAACGTGGTTCGTTTTCTCAAATCATTGGCGGATTACGGTGAGGGCTTTGCAAGAGAGTTTGGCCTCGAAGATTTTGGGCCGGAAGAAGGGGCGCTTCGGCTCATTGAGGAAACCGAGGGGTGTCAGTTGGATATTTTCACGGTGATGTCAGGTAAGTCCTATCTGGAGTTGGCGGAGGATGCTGAGATCTTCGAAGTTCAGGGGCTGAAAATTCTTTATGCTTCAAAGAAGAGCCTCATTGAGCTGAAAAGCAATACAGTGAGAGAGAAAGATCAGCTAGACGTCCAAGCCTTGAAGAGGCTGGAGGAGGACGAAAGTGCGTTTGATTGATGAGGTCGGCTGTCGCTAGCGCGGGCGGCGTTGACCAGAGCGGCGGTTGCTTGATGAGGTGGATTTTCTGGCTCCGCCTTCATTTCTTGTTCCTCCGTCGCGGCGTTGCTCGCCACTTCCGCCACCGCTATTACTTCGGCGGCGTCTTTCGCCGCCGGATTTTTTCGGGGGGCGGGGGACTTTTGCGCCGAGGGCGGCTTCGGGGAGTGGGGTGTGTGGCTCGAACCCGGGGAGGGTGCGGCGTTCGATGAGTTTTTTGGTAAGGGCCTCGATGTCGACGAGGAGGTGGAGTTCGTCGGCGGAGACGAGGGAGATGGCTTGGCCACTGGAGCCGGCGCGGCCGGTGCGGCCGATGCGGTGGACGTAGTCTTCTGCTTGCTCGGGGAGGTCGTAGTTTACGACTTGGGGGAGTTGGTCGATGTCGATGCCGCGGGCCGCGATGTCGGTGGCGAAGAGGACTTTTACTTTTCCGTCCTTAAATTGGTTGAGCGCTTTGGTGCGGGCGTTTTGGCTCTTGTTACCATGGATCGCGACGGCGCTGATGTCTTGGCTTTCGAAGTAGGTGGCGAGGCGGTTGGCTCCGTGTTTGGTGCGGGAGAAGACGAGGGTTTGGGTCCAGTTATTGGACTTTATGAGCTCGACGAGGGCGTCGGCCTTGCGGGTTCTTTCGAGGGGGATGAGGTATTGGGTGACGGATCCGGCAGCGGAGTTTCTTGGGCTGACGGAGATCTCGGTGGGGTTGTTGATGAGGCCTTTTGCGAGCTTGCGGATGTCATCGGAGAAGGTGGCGGAGAACATGAGGTTCTGCCGTTTTGGAGGGAGCTTTGAGATGATTTTTTTGAGGTCGTGGATGAAGCCCATGTCGAGCATGCGGTCCGCTTCATCGAGGATGAGGACCTCGAGCCGGTCGAACTTCATGGCCCCTTGGTTGATGAGGTCCAGGAGGCGGCCGGGGGTGGCGATGACGATGTCTGCTCCGTGTTGGAGCCGTTTAATCTGCGGCGCTATGGGGACGCCGCCGAAGATGACGTGTGAGCAGAGTTTGACGTGCTTGCCGTAGGTGGTGACGCTTTCGGCGACTTGCGCGGCGAGTTCCCGCGTGGGGGTGAGGATGAGGGTGCGGACTTGTTGATCGCGCGCGCGCTCGCCTTTGAGGAGGCGGTCGAGGAGAGGGAGGGTGAAGCCAGCGGTCTTGCCAGTGCCGGTTTGGGCGGCAGCCATGACATCGCCACCGGCCATGACGGCGGGGATGGCTTCTGCCTGAATGGGAGAGGGTGTGGTGTAGCCTTTTTCTTGGATCGCTCTGAGGATCTGGGGGTCGAGGCCGAGTTCGTCGAATGTCATATTTGTGGGAAGAAATCCTAATTTCTAAATTTTGAAACTCGAAACAAATTCGAAATGGGGAAA
>JALZWJ010000221.1 GCA_023300065.1 Akkermansiaceae bacterium | reverse complement strand
CCCCCCTCGCCCGCTTCGTCGATCTTGAGACAAAAGAGGAATTAGAAATCGAACCCGAGGAAATCCGCGAGACCTTCGAACAAACCGTGCGCGCCCGCACCGCCGCCCTCAAAACCGGCGCCATGAGACGGCGCGTCGACTTCGCTCGCCTCGAAACCGCAGCCCCTTACCTCGATGCCATCGAGGCCTACCTCGGCTTCCGCAACTGGACTGACTCTGACGCATGACCTTCACAGCCGCCCAAGCGCTCTGGGGATTCCTCGCCCTCGCCGCCATTCCCTTCCTCATCCACTGGCTCAGCCGCCGCACCCCCAAGCGCTTCTTTTTTTCATCGCTCGATGACTTAAAAAAGTCCGTCGCTGGCCGCTCGCGCCTGTTCCAATGGCGGCACTTCTTCTTCCTACTCCTCCGCTCCCTCGCCCTCATCGCCCTCGTCCTCGCCTTCTTCAAACCAGTCACCGGCCTGAAGGATCAAGACAAAGCTGGCCGCCGCCACGTCATCCTCCTCATCGACCAATCCCTGAGCATGGCTCACAAAGATGGCAATACCTCCACCTGGAAACGGGCCCAACTTGAGGCCTCAAAAATCCTCCGCTCGCTTGACCCGCTCGACCGCATGATCCCCATCCTCGTAGGGCGCACCCCAGAGGCTGGCTTTAGCCAATTCAGCCACAATATCGCCGCCGCCGAGAGCTTCATCTCCGAGGCCAGCCCTCAAGCGATGCCCGCCAACTTTAAAGCCGCCAACCTCATGGCTAGCCAACTCGCAGCCAAGGCAGATGGCCCCGTGGACTTCATCTACCTCTCCGACTTCCAGCGAAAGAACTGGGCTTCCGTCCAATTCACTGGCCTCCCAAAAAACGCCAACCTCCTCTTCGTCCCCGCCACTGATGATGAGGCCCGCCGCAACCAAGCCATCATCTCCGCCACCCTCACCGGCCCCTCTCCCACGCACGGGCAGAACTTTGAAATCACCGCCAAAGTCGGCAACTACTCCCGCGACACTTATAGCGGAAAGATCGAGGTCATCGTCGCCGATACCCTCCTCGCCGACCAAGTCGTTTCCCTCCCACCTTGGGGCGAAGGAGAAATCCGGATTAAAATCCCCGGCCTCCGCTCCGGCACTCACGCTGCCAACGTCCGCCTTTCGCTCGATGACCTCCCGCTTGATAACGACTTCTGGCTCCCCATCGCAGTCCGCGAAACAGAACAAGTCATCATCCTCAGCGACGGCCAAGGAACAGAAAACTCCACCCGCTTTCTCAAAGCCGCCGTCAATCCCTTCGGCGAAGAAAAGTCCGGCATCTACCGCGTCCGCGAACTCACGGAGGAGAGCTTCACCCCGTCCTCCCTCTCCGGCTCCTCCAAGTTCATCGCCTCCAAGTCCCCACCACTCACCCGCGTCCAAGCTGGTGGCCTCGCCACCTTCCTCCGCTCCGGCGGCGGCGGACTTATCTTCCTCGATGGCAAAAATGACATCCAGAACCTCGCTCACATATCAGAGGCCATCGGTGCCCAGCTCCCCCTCCAACCCACCACCAGACTCCACTCAGAAAACCTCGCGGGAGGAGCCATGAAAATCGCCCACGGCGACTTCCGCTCCCCCTTCCTCCGCCTCTTCAAAGACGAAGGCCGCCGCAACCTCGGCTTCCTAGAATTCTACGATCTCTACCACGCATCCTCGACCGGAAAAGGCCGCATCCTACTCAGCTACGCCGATGGCACCCCCGCCCTCACCGAGACCCAAGTCGGGCTTGGCACCCTCCTCATTGCCAATTTTTCAGTCGGTGAGCTCTCCTCAAACGTCGCCCGCCAAAGCCTCTTCCCCGGCTGGATTCACGATATCCTCGGCAAACTCTCCCCCACTCCAGGAAACGAAAATGAATACCTCGTCGGTGACCGCATCTTCGGAGAAGCATGGACCTCCGAGTCGATGGGCCGCAACCTCATCGGCCCCGCAAAAAAAGAAATCCAAACCGAATCTGATATCCGTGGTGAGCGCGTCTTCTTTAACTTCACCGTCCCATCGCCCGGTCCCTACATCCTCCCCGCGAGCGATGGCCGCCCTCTCCAAACCTTCACCGTCAACCCCACCAACCAAGAGTCCGATCTCCGCTCGCTCGACCCCGCCATCCTCCCCACCCGCTCACCAGATGCCAGCCGCACCGCCGTCCTCGGCGGAAGCATAGGACTTGGCGAATGGTCGCAAGGCCTCCCCGCCTTCCACTGGTTCATCCTCACCGCCCTCGCCCTTCTCGCGCTCGAATCACTCCTACACCTCTTCCTTAAAAAACCTAAAAAACAGACCAAAAAGAAGGAGGCCAAAGTATGACCATTGATCCCATCATCCCCATCTCTTGGATCATCGTCCTCGCCGTTTCCTTAGCGATCCTCACCCTCACCGCGCACCTCCGCTCAGGGAGACAACTCAGCCGTTTTTGCAATGTCTCGCTCACCCTTCTGCGCCTTCTTGGCGTCCTCGCCATCGTCTCTCTCCTCCTCCGTTTTTCAGAAGAAGAAAACATCACTCCACCCTCCGTCGAGCGCTCCTTCATCATCGCGATTGATAAATCTGCAAGCATGGCGGAAGACGATATTGAAGGCATCACCCGCTTCGAGCACGCCCGCCAATTGATCAAAGAAGCCGGCTTCCTCTCACCGGAAACTGAGGCCCTCATCCGCCTCCACCTCATCGACTCAGAGCCCCACCCTATCACCCCCGCTGACCTCGCCTCTGCCGTTCCAGATGGCGACCAGACCTACCTCCACACCTCACTGCGCCAGCTCTTCCGGAACCATCAAGGCCCACCACCCTCCGCCCTCCTCCTCCTCTCTGATGGGCATGACCTCGAGGCCATCCCACCCGGCCAGACCGCCCGCCTCGCCCGTGACCGGGACTGCGTGATCTTCGGCCTCCCCATCGGGGCCGCCGGCTCCGCGCGGGATTCCTCCATCCGCATCGCAGGCTACCATCCCTACACTTTCCGTAAGCAAATGACCCGCCTCGCCGCCAACATCCGCACCATCGGCTGCCCGCGTGAAACACTCATCGTAGACCTCTTCCGCGAAGGGGAACTCCTCGAAAGCAAACGCCTCCAAACCGGGGACGAATCATTCCACGACATCGAGTTCATCGTCTCAGAAGAGGAGCCCGGCCAATACGAATACACTTTTAAAGTCCAACCCGTCAGCAACGAGGCCCAGACCACTAACAACACCGCCGTCAACTACCTCAACGTGCTCAATGAAAAAGTCCGCATCCTCATGATCGAGGGCTCCCCGTATTGGGACACCACCTTCCTCCGCCGCTCCCTCGCCCGGAATGATAAGCTAGATGTCGATGCCCTCACCCGCTTCACCCCCGAGCGGATCCGCGCCGTCCGCTCGAATCCTAAGCGCGCCCACCTCGAACTTAAAGCCCCCCAAACGGTCGATGACTTCCTCCCTTACCGCGTCGTCATCCTTGGGAAAAAGACCGCCACCGTGATCGGCCAAAACGGCGTCAAAGCGCTCGAAGAATGGGCGGACCAACATGGCGGCATCGTCATCTTCGCACGCGGTCAGGCTTGGGAAAACCTTCCCGAAATGGGGCTAGAGCCCATCACCTGGTCCCAGCAATCCACTCGCACGCACCTTGAAATCTCCACCGCCGCGCGCACCTTAGCCCCTTTTAAATTACTCCACCAACGCTCCGCCTCCACCAACCTCCCCCAGGTCATCTCCTATCAACCCGCGACGGATCCCAAGACCCTCGCCGAGTCCTACGTCAACACCACCTCCCAGGACTCCGGAGTCGTCTACCGCCGCTTCGGCCGGGGCCAAACCCTTTCCCTCGGCCTCGGTGATCTCTGGAAGTGGGTCTTTAATAAAGACACCGAGTTCGACAACAACCTCTACGACCTCTTCTGGGATCAGCTCGTCCTCTGGATGCTCTCCAATGGCGGCATCACCCCCGGGTCTGACTACACCTTCCAGTCAAACACCGCGAACCTCGCCACCGGTGAAAGCATCACCTTCACCCTCGCTCTCAATGGCCTCGACCCTCCCCAAACTCCCCCCACCGTGACGATCAAACATCATCAGGAGCAAGCCGCCGTCCTAGCCCTCGCCCCGAATGACGATGGCTCCGCCTACACCGCCACCTTCACCCCCCGCGCCGATGGCCGCCACCTCGCCGAGACCACCCTCCCGAATGGGAAGAAGGCCACCGCTCGCTTCATGTCCTTTATCGAAGAAATCGAGCGCACCGAAACCGCCGCCGATATCGCCTACCTGAAACAACTCACCACCGCATCCGGCGGCCGTCTCGTGAAGCCCACCGAGTTAAAGGACCTCTTCAGCAATCTCCTCCGCGAGTCCAGCCCCATGAAGGAGCGCACCCGCCTCAACCCGCTTTGGGATCGCACCTGGATCCTCCTCGCCATCACTTTCCTCCTTGCCACCGAGTGGTTCCTGCGCAGACGCTGGGGACTGACTTAAAATCGGAATCAAATAAACGCCATGCACGATCCTGCACAAAATCGCACCAACATCATCGACTCCCTCCGCACCGCCGGAAAGGTCTTTGCCTCGCAGCGCGCCTACATTCGTCTTTTCCGTGCCGTAAAGTTCATCCTCATCGCCGTCATCGTGATGGCTCTCCTCGATGTCCTTCTCCACCTCAGTCCGCTCCCCCGCATCATCCTTCTCGTCCTCTTCCTCGGGGCGGGCCTCGCCCTTCTCGCCCTCACCGTTTTCACAATGGTCCGCCGCAGACCATCGCTCGACACCACCGCACGCGATCTTGAAAAACGCGATGCCTCCCTCGGCAGCAAACTCACCAACGTCCTCCAACTTCACGCACAGGCCAATGATTCCGAGGCCGCCCCCCTCACCCGCCAACTCGCCCAGCACGCCGTCGAGGAATCCGGAAAACAAGTCTCTCCTCAAAGCCTCCCTCCTCTCGCCCGCTCGCCGAAGCTCGGCCATGAGATTAAAATCGCCACAATTTCTCTCACCATCTTCGCCCTCCTCATCCTGCTCCTCGGCAAGCCAGCCTACCGACAGCTTGCCCGCCTTTTTGATCCCTACGGAGACCACCCGCCTCTCAGCTTTTCGTGGTTAGAAGTCACCAAGCCCCTCGCCGATGGCACCGAAGTCATCTACGGAGAATCCGCCACGGTGGAGGTCAAAGTCACCGGGCATGCGCTTAAGGACCTCATCCTCGAAGTCGCTCCCAGCGATGGCAGTCGCACACCCCGGGAACTCCCGATGTCTGCTCTCGATCAAGAAACCTTCGCGGTCTCGCTCGATGACATCCGCGAGCCTCTCACCGTCTTTGCCCGCAGTAAAAATAGCCGTAGCCTCAGCCCCCGCCGAGAGATCGCAGTCGAGCTCATCCCACAGCTCACCGGCGCGGACTTAGAAATCACCCCGCCCGCCTACACCGGCCTCCCACCACGGAAGCAAGACTTTCGCTTCGCCGGCCTCCAAGCTTTGGAGGGCTCCACCATCACCTTCAAGCTCCGCTCGAACCGCCCACTCGGCCCCGGCACCCTCATCGCCACCCTCCCCAGCGCAGAGAAAAAAGAAGTCATCGTCCCTCTCACGCCCGTCACCGATGGCCCCGCGAACGAGGCCATCGCCACCCTCCCTGCTGCCCACTCCGGCAGTCTCAGTTTCCAACTCCGCGACATCGCAGACCGCGCCCCCGCGGACGCGCCCACCTCCGCACTCACCGTGAGCCGAGATCTCTCGCCCGCCATCGCCTTCCTCTCCCCCGATGGAGATTCCTTCATCGTCGAGGATCACGTCTTTAAGTTCAGCCTCGCCACGAGCGATGACTACGGCGTCCGCACCATCCGCGCCTTCATCGCCATC
>JALZWJ010000220.1 GCA_023300065.1 Akkermansiaceae bacterium | reverse complement strand
AGCATGAGACACCGAGGCCGACGGGGCAGGAAGCACCGTGACGGGGGAGGCGGATGACGCGGACATCGTGCGCGAAGTATTTGCCGCCGAACTGTGCGCCGATTCCGATTTTGCGAGCGGCGTCGAGGAGCTTTGCCTCGAGGTCGAGGTCGCGGAAGGCTTGCCCGTGTTCATTCCCCTCGGTCGGGAGTTCATCGAGCGATCGGGCGGAGGCGAGCTTGACTGTTTTGAGGCAGGCCTCGGCTGAAGTTCCGCCGATCACGAAGGCGAGGTGATAAGGCGGGCAGGCAGAGGTGCCAATGCTGCGCATTTTTTCGATACAGAATTCCATGAGGCTCTCGGGATTAAGGAGAGACTTGGTCTGCTGGTAGAGGAAGGACTTGTTGGCTGAGCCGCCGCCCTTCGTCATAAAGAGGAATTTATATTCTGCGCCTGGAGTGGCGTAGAGATCGATCTGAGCGGGCAGGTTTGTCTTTGTATTGATCTCCTCATACATCGTTTTTGGAGAGACCTGCGAGTAGCGGAGGTTTTCTTCCTGATAGGTTTTGTGAATGCCGGCCGAGAGGGCTTCGGCATCATCGACGCCGGTGAAGACGCGTTCACCTTTTTTACCCATCACAATGGCGGTGCCGGTGTCTTGGCAGCCGGGGAGGATCCCGTTCACCGCGATGGTGGCATTTTTGAGAAGCATGAGTGCGACCATGCGGTCATTTTCGGTCGCTTCTGGGTCATCAAGGATGGCTGCGACTTGCTTAAGATGCGAAGTACGAAGCTTGAACGAGATGGCCTTGATGGCCTCATTGGAAAGTAAGCTCAGGGCCTGTGGATCGATCTTAAGAATCTCTTGCCCTTCAAACTCGGTGGTGGTGATGAAGTCGGTGGAGATTTTCTCGTATTCGGTGGGGTCGGGGCCGAGGGGGAAGGGCTCTTGGTAATGGAAGTCGCTCATGATGATGTGTGATTAAATGGTGCGGCCTTCATCGACTTCGATGTAGTCCATGAAGCAAAGGATGTCGTCGCGGTCGGTTCTAGGGTCGTCCTTCTTACGCTCAGCGAGGCGTGCGGACATGTCGTCGCGGAAGCCGCGGGTTTTCACGTAAGCGCAGAACCAGGACTTTTCAAAATCGGGGCGAGTCGTCCCATTTTCTTGAGCCCAAGCGAGGGCATCTTCGTCGGTCGCGCCGGCGATGACCTGCGCGGCGAGGTCTGTGTAATCGACGCCGAGGAACTGGCAGGTCCAGAGATCCATCCCTATGCCGAGGTTGGCGTGGTAGTCCGGGTGGAGCTTGCCGCCGTGATGGAGGCGTGCTTTATCGAGAAGACGAGGGAGGTAGACGATTCCTTCGAGTTCGTCGCGAGCGGAGCGTGGTAATTGGTAATCCTCTGACATGCTCTCAGTGAAGCGATCTGTGAGAGAAAGTGCGAATGAAAACTTCTCCGAGTCATTAAGACGTCGTTCGCTAATTGAACTAGGGAGATTTCGTGAACCCCCAAGAGGTTGCATTCTTAATCCGTCCTCCGGGACGAACAAAGGCGACGTCAACCATGAGTGGCTGGGAGTTTACCTTGGTTGACGTATGGACCAGGACCCCGTTATGGATGTATCTTACAACTCCATCGATGCGCTCGATTTCAAATACATCATTGGTCAAAAATGACCCAATTCGTTCGCCCAAGACCCCGTTTTCAATAATGAAATAGTAACCACTCCTGTAGGTGTAAATTCCGTATTCCATATCATCTAATCTTCTTGATGTATTGTCTTGCTGTAAACCCACCGCGGCAGTCACATCCGCCCCCGCAACTTGCCAACTCACTGCCCCGTCGCCCTGAAGGTGTCGGGTGCTAACTGCGTCGAAATTCCAAATACTACTGGTTGGGGGCTGGACCTTAATATCGCTCCCAACATCTGGCGGGTAGACAGCGATGGTGTTAATTTGATTTTTCCACTGAACAGGTGTTGATGGGGGATTGAAATTCGATGTCCAACAATCCGTGATTCGACCGCCAGTCGTAGCGATAGCGGAATCTGCCATCAAGACATCATGGTTTTCATGGGCTGAGAAGCCAATGATAGTCCCATTTTGTTTGTATGTGACAAATCCATTAGCTCGTTCCATTGAGAATTGGTCATTGGCTTGAAAGCTTCCAATACGAGACCCAAGCTTCCCATTTTCAACGATGTAGACACTTCCTGCCTGATAGGTGTAAATTCCAAATTCGTAGCCATCCTGTCTTTGGTCTGTGTTTTCTGACTGCAGCCCCACCATTACGGATTTGTCGGTTGCCGGCACACGCCAGCTGATCTTACCGTTATTTCTCAGCCGCTGGTAGCTAATAGCATCTGAGAGCCACTGTTTTGAGCTTACATCATTCGATTGGAGCTCGCTTCCACTCTCAGGGTAATTTGCCACGGTGTTACGATGCTCTACCCAAAAAACAGGCTCCAAGAAATTGCAGTTTTCGGCGCTGTCTGAAGTCTCAATAAGGCTAAAATCAGGTCTTGAGAATTTACTTAAATTAGCAATTCCGTTATCTGAAAAATTAATACTAGCATCAGTTCGGTCGGCTGTTACTCTCACTGAGTCAGTCTCGCCGGTGGTGAGGAAGACGTTGTTTTCTATGTAGGAGTTAATGACGTTATGTAAATGAATAGGCCATTTGATCCCGTCGCTATATAGGGTGTTTCCTCGAAATACAAACAGGGGGACGTTGCTTGTCCCTGTTTCCATAATGTTGATTCCTCCGTTGTTAAAAGAAGGCCAATTACGTCGGGCTAACGGTTTCATATCGAAAATGTTATTCTCAACTAAAAGAGAAGTGTTGTCTCGGTGGAAACGCATCCCTCCGATCCCAGTGTTATTGAGGATTCGGACATTGGAGGCGTGAATTCCAGAAACTGGGTTTCCGTTCACAATGTTGTGACTAAATTCAACCATGTTAGACAGGGAGAAAGTCATCGCGAATTGCTCTCTGTCGATTAGGTCTTCGGGTGCTATTTTTTCGAAGAAATTATGTTTTACCCGAATGTTGCTATTTAGGAAATCGATCCCTCCTTGATAGGGGGAATCGGAATGCTGTTCGATATCTACCTGCTGCGTGTCAATCGAAGATCCAAAATAGTTGTGTTGAATTAGGACATTTACGCTTCGTTCAGTCGTTGCGAGACTACTTGTTCTTTCTCCGCCAATCGTAACTCCATTTCGCCCCATGTCATCGATATCGTTGTTCTCGATTATTATATTCGTCGCATCTGCGATATTGATACCATCGCCTCCGGCGTGCCTTAAGATAAGGTCATGTAAGTAAGTCTCGCCATGAACATTGCGAATGAAAATATTAGATTGCTGAGAGAGATCGCCAACAATATTTTGAATGAGAGGTGTTTGGGATTTCGCCCATTCAAACTCGCCTGTTTTTGGGAATCCTGGCGGTGCAAAAAGATCTCTCTGGCCCTGGAGGTTTAAATGAGAAATCTCGACCCGTTCGGTATTCTCGATGTTGATGTTTCTGACTTGGCTCCCATAAAAATTAGCTAAGTCCGGAGCGATTTCTAAAATGGTAGCAGCCCCATCACCGATGATCTTAAGCTCATTCATTCCGTCGAAATACAGACGAGTTTCGACTGAATTAAAGACGCTCGAAGGATTTCTCTGTAATACATACGTCCCGGCTGGGAAATAAAGCGTGCCGCCATCGGCTGCCGTTATTTGATCGACTGCAATTTTGATGTCGGAATCACTGGTCGAAGCCACGGTGACGAACGGCTGAGGAAACATTTCCGAGCTAGTTTCTATCGCTGGACCTTCCTGAAAAGTAGTGGCGCAGATTGAGTTTTCAGCCTCGACAACCTGAAATAGGAATCCAAACACGGAGAAGAATACCAGAAGAGGTAAAATCGACGTGAACTTGTTTAAATGCATTTCTTCCCTTAGCATTAGCTACATGCAAATAGCAATTTGTTTGAAAATAATTTTTGATGCCGATCTAAGGCTCGAAGTGGATTCCTGTTTTTTGTGTGAGATATACCCAAAAATTATAGGGAATTTCGTGAGGTCTGTGGCGATATTTACGAATTTCACGTGAGGTGAATCCTGCCGTTCTTTTGAGGGCTCTTTGGGAAAGGGAATTGTCTCATAATCAGATCGGGTAACTTTACTAGATGGTTGGAGGTGAAGAACTCGAATTGCTTGAAGCTTAATTGGGCAATTTACTCCCGAACAAAAAGATCTGTGATCTAATTAGGAACTTCTTCTTCCACTCGGTAAAAGCGCTTGGTGACATCAGCAGGGATGTTGGAGTCGGTAAATGTGGTTTCTGAACCAACTCTCACCATCACGGCGCTGATGGGTTCCCAGGTGAGGAGGTCAGTTGAACGTGAGGCGCGGTAGCGAATATTTTCTTCGGAGGTGAAGCGGACGGTGCTGCTCCGAGTTTCTGGATTAAAGTCGTAATCCGTAATTCTAAGGACAAAGGGTGGTTCGGGGACGAGTACGCCGTTTGCCGTGAGATCATCGAGCCAGAAGCCTCCGCGGAGATCGTTGTTGTCGCCGCCTTGTCCGCGGAATTCGATGCGGGCGAGGTCGGTGCCTGTTCCGTTGTATGAGATGTTTCTACTCTGGTAGAGGCCTAGGGAATCGCCACCTGAACCGCCCAAGCCGCCAGAACTAAAATTAATTTGAAAACCGTTCGCGCCGAGTGCAAGGCGAAACGTGGATGGCAAGTTGATGGTCGAGTCCTCGACATCTCCGTTAAAGAAACCGATGTCTCCGCTGGCATCGGCTCCGAAAGAAGTCGGGATATTCCACTGAATGCCTTCGGTATCGCTGCTTTCGAATCCAAGTCGTAATCCATCAGGCTCAGCGTCGTTTCTAGCAGAAACCCAGAGGTGAAAGACCTCTTCTCCACTCGCTGAGAATCCGATGATTTCGTTATCTTTGTTGTGGTCGGGGCCAGTCCTGCTCGTTGCGATTTGAAAGGAGATATTTGCGTTGATGATCTCGATGGGGGCGGCGAACACTGCCGAGAA
Organism: Akkermansiaceae bacterium; assembly: GCA_023300065.1. Classification (GTDB taxonomy): domain Bacteria; phylum Verrucomicrobiota; class Verrucomicrobiia; order Verrucomicrobiales; family Akkermansiaceae; genus SW10. Next base: position 336 of record JALZWJ010000220.1, on the reverse strand, counting down.
GGCAAAATCAGCGGTGGCCCGATCTGCGACAAGGTAGGTGTTAGGTGGGTCCTCGTTAGTCGCTCTAAGGGTGATGACTTGTTCGCCACCTAAACCACCTTCCCCGAGTGGGAGGAAGCCAGAAAAGGTCCCGATTTGGCCCTCGGCTCCGTCGAGGTCATCCGCGAGTTCGTCAATTGCGGGGGCGCCATTTGGGTAATCGAAACCAGTATTAAAAACGAGAGTCTGAGAAAATGCGGTGAGCGGGAGAAGCGTGGCAGCGAGGAGTGGTGTTTTTTTACAGAGGTTCATTGTTTTTTTTGAGGGTGCACACGTATTCGCGCATGGGAGCATTTG
>JALZWJ010000219.1 GCA_023300065.1 Akkermansiaceae bacterium | reverse complement strand
CGATGTCCTTTTCGACATCACGAAGCCCGGCCTCGATCTGTTGAAATTCGTCTTTTGTTAAAATCCCCGCCGTAACTTGTGCACGGGCGTGCGCGATCGAGCCGGCTACGTCGTGAGGATAAAGTCGCCAATCATAAGAGATTGATTCCCCGTATTGTTGAACGAGATCGGCTGTTGCTTTTGAAAATCTGCCCTTCCACATAAGGCGCGGAGTCTTAGGGGGGATGCTCAGCCTATCAAGCCCTCTTTTTGCGGGTGTAAAAAATCCCGGAAGGTTCAGTGACCTGCCGGGATATGTCTTGAAAGGTGGCGACGGGATTACATATCCAACTCGCGGGAAGTGGAGGTCAAGATCGCTCGGTTATTTCCGCAGGCGATCTGGATTTCTTCCATGAAGTCAGAGACATGAATACCTTCCTTGAGAATCAGTCCGTAGCGGAGCTCGCTCATCATGCCTGCTTGCACAGATTCAACGCTGATCATCTCGATCGCATCAGTGAATTTTGCGAAAATCTCGTTAAAAGCTTTCGAGAAATCAACGTCGTTATTCACGCGGATACGAAGCTGGTGAGAGGCGCGATTCGGTGCGAAGGCATCACGCTTAGAGATGAAAAGAATCGCAAGGGACACGATGATAGTGGTCACTAATACGATGGGATACTCCCGGGCTCCAATGCCCATACCAGTGGCCATTGCGAAAAAGACGAAGGCGAGGTCGCGAGACTGTCCCAGGTTTCGTCTGAAGCGAATCATTGAGAACGCGGCAAATGCTCCGAAGGCGACGGCTGGGCTGCCGTTGACAACCATGATCAAAATCGTGGTCACGGTTCCAATAATGACCAAGGTGTGAACGTAATCCTGTGAGTAGCGGGTTCCCTTGTAGGTGCTTTTATACAGAAGGCCGATGAGCATGTTCAGAAAGAAGCTCAAGGTCATGGCGCCAAGAACTTCTGGCCAACGCGGGTCGGCAGATTTGGCGGTATCGAAAGATTGGAACATGCTGTCGAGAGCATTTGCGAGTGTAGGATCCATGATTATAAAATATTAAGTGCGTGTGTGTGTGTTATGCAACGGCGCTGGATGGGCGCATGATTTGTTGTTTTAGAACGGGGTCGATCACCTCCATCGCTGTGCAAAATTTACTGAAGCTCCGGCGCACGAGGCCCTTTTCACCTCCATACTCGCGGAACCAAAAAGGAACGGGGCCGATTGATTTCACCTCGAAAATCGATTTATCCGGTGGGATGATATAGTTTTCGAAGCGCTGGTCATCCGCCTGCAGGTCCAGTAGCTGGGTGCGGCAGAGCAAGCGGGTGTCGAAGGTGATCCGGAGCTGACCGTCTGGGGTCATGAGTGCTTTACGGTCATAGCGGAGCTGGATGGCGGGACCGAAGCTGCGCCGCTCGATCATGTCAAAAAGCTCCTTAATAATCATGCGCTGAGTGCGTGACCAATCCCGCTTCACGGTATTAAGAATCTCGTAGTTTCCTTTCGCGAACTCGATCGCTTCTTCCACGGGTAGAAAGAGGCGGCGTTTCGCGCCTAGGCCAAAGTGCTTGTGTTTAATCTCGATGAAGCCTGTGGGTGGGATTTTCCCGCCCTCACTTCCGTAAACGCGAACTCGGATTTTACGGCGGCTCGCTAGGCTCCGTTGTTTTTCCCAATAACACTCACGTTCTGGAGTCTCAAAGTATTCCGTGACAATCGGATAAATTCCGTCTTCCGAAGCTAAGCTATCGACCACAAGACGATCATCAAGATCTCGCTGAATCTGCTCCATTTCGTCGAGCGTGATCAGGTATTTGTATTCGGTTCGGTTAAGGCTCAAGGTTTTGGGCGGTATCGGTATTGAGGAAATTGACTGGATTGAGTATGAACTGGCTTTTGAGCCACTTCCAGTGGCGGGGAACTCTAAAGGGTTAGGAGCGACATGACCAGCTTAAGTTTCCAGTCCGTATGCCGATTGTCCGTTTTCGAGCAGTATTTTAGTGCGTTCACTCGGTGAAAGTGTCGAGGTGAGTTCTTTCACGGTGTCGGCCCAAATGCGGTAGGAATCGATCCGCAGAAGGCAGACCGGCCAATCCGTCCCAAACATGACCCTTTCAGCGCCAAAGATCTCCAAAGTCTCCTCAAAGTATGCTTTAATGGTGTCGGGGTCGATTTTCTCCTGTTTTGGGAATTCCGTAGTGAGACCTGAGAATTTGACACCGCGAAGATGATCCCGTTTCGCCAGTTCCTTCATTCCGGTTTTCCAGTCGGAATCGACCCGACCTTTTTTTACCTCCGGCTTCGCGAGGTGATCGATCACGATTTTCAGCTCCGGTTGCCGGTCTACTAGTTTCGTTGCAACTGGTAGCTGGCGTTGAAAGAGGAGAAGGTCATACACGAGGTTATGGCTGGGGAGGCGCGCCAGGCCTTGATGGAAGTCATCGCGCAAAAAATAATCGTCGAGTTCTTCCTGTAAAACATGCCTTACTCCCACGAATTTTGGGTGGCGTGCCAGCTCCTCTAGGTCCTTTTCCACCTCATCTGAGATCAGTGGAACCCAGCCGACCACTCCCCGGATTAAATCACTTTGATCGGCCATACGAAGGAGGTCATGGGATTCCTCGATGACCTGGCGTGCCTGCACCGCGACCGTTCCAGTCACTCCGGCGGCTTCTGTCGCTTCTCTTAGCTGCGGTAAGAGCTGGTCTTTGGCGAGTGGGGATCCGGGAGGGATCCAGTCATACTTTTCATGGCTGTAAGCCCAGAGATGGTGATGAGTATCGAGCATGGCAGAAAATTGTCAGACAGAATAGGGGGCGTCAAACTTCCGCTGTGAGAAAGTAGGGGGGAGAGTTTTTTTTGCGAAGATTCTTCGTGATTCGCGAACCCTGTTTAAGCTCTCAACATGAACCAGCAAATCACCATCGCAGACTATCGGATCGATGGCTCCTCGCCATTCGTCCTCGCGGATCGGCCGAATTCCACTCCCCGTGTTTATCAAGGGAAGTCGGACTACCGGAAGCAAATGCGCGAGGCTCGCGAGATGTTGGATGAACTTCAGCGTTTGATGTATGCGCACGCTCGTTACGGTCTGCTCTGTGTTTTCCAAGCGATGGATGCTGCTGGGAAAGATGGCACGATCCGGAATGTCTTCTCAGGGGTCAATCCGCACGGCGTGTCAGTGCACCCTTTTAAACGCCCGTCGGGTGAGGAGATCAGCCACGAGTTCCTCTGGCGGAGTCAAGATCACCTCCCCAAGCGTGGGCATATTTCTATCTTTAATCGGTCTTATTATGAGGAGGTTTTAGTCGTCAAAGTACACCCAGAGATCGCGACGAACTATCAATCTCTTCCTGCCGAGAGTTTAGAAAATATTTGGGCTGGCCGGTATGCCTCGATCCGTGAGCATGAGGCGCACCTCGCTCGGAATGGCACCCGCGTCCTAAAATTCTTTCTTAACCTCGGGAAGGTGGAGCAGCGCGACCGCTTCGTGGCCCGCATCGATGAGCCCGAGAAGACGTGGAAGTTTAACGCGGGTGATGTCAAGGAACGGGGGTTTTGGGATGACTATCAAGCCGCCTACGAGGAGGCGATCAATGAGACCGCCACCCCAGAAGCCCCGTGGTATGTCATCCCCGCGGACGATAAGAAAAACATGCGCCTCATCGTTTCTCAGATCATTCGGGAGGAACTCCAGTCACTCGATATGAGTTACCCAGAAGTCAGTGAGGAGGATCGCGCTGCGCTTGCGCAGTTCCGTGAGAATTTGCTCGCAGAAGATTAAAGGGGGGCTTTATTCACTTTCCCTTCGTGGGCTGCGGCGGAAGAGCCGTTCCAGTCCCTCGGCAGGGGGGACGTCTTGATAAAGCATGGCGTAAACCACATCGATGATGGGGGTTCTGGCTCCCACCCGGCGTGCCGCTTCATAGACCGAGCGCGTGTTCGGCACGCCCTCAGCCACCATGCCGAGTTCCTCGACCGCTTCCTTGAGCTTTTTCCCTCGTCCCAATGCGAGGCCCACTTTGTGATTTCGTGAGTGCTCTGAAAAGCAGGTTGCGATGAGGTCACCTAGTCCGGAAAGTCCCGCGAAGGTCTCGGGATTTCCTCCAAGATCACTACCCAGACGGGTCATCTCGGCGAGGGCGCGGGGCACCAGAGCGGACCGCGCATTATCGCCTAGTTTTAGCCCTGCGGCGACTCCTGCCGCAATCGCGAAGACGTTTTTAATAGCCCCTCCGAGCTCGATGCCCGCGATGTCCTGATTCGTGTAAGAGCGGAAGCGCTCGTTCGAGAAAATCTCTTGCAGCGCCTCTCCGACCTCAATGCCTGAGCAGCCGATGGTGGCCGCTGCCGGGAGGCCCAATGCGATCTCTTCCGCATGGTTCGGCCCCGATAAAACTGCGATGGGATTCTGCGGAAAGCTATCCTCGATGATTTGTGACATCCGCTTTCCGGACTCCCGCTCGATGCCCTTAGAGCATGATAGGAAGACTGCTGACTCCGGCACTCCGAGGGCGGCCAGCGCCTCTGCCGTGGCGCGCGTCGCGGAGGTTGGGACAACTAATAGGACGAGATCCGCGCTCTTCACCACGTCCATGTCAGTCGTGGCGAGAAGGTTTGTGGGCAGCTCCGCCTTCGGGAGATAACGCTCGTTCCGGTGGGTTGCATTGATCGCATCTGCGGCGGCCTCATCACGACCTACGAGATGCACCTGCGGGCATTTACGTGCTAAAAAGATGGCGAGGGCCGTGCCCCATGACCCAGAACCAATGACGACGGGGTTTTTAAAATTCATGATGCGTCCTCCTTCTTTTTTGTTCCAATACGGTGCTCAGTCCCGGCCCGCAGGCGCGTGATGTTTGTGCGGTGCTTCCACACTGCGAGCGTGCCGGCGATGAGCGAGAAGAAAAAGAGGGGCTTATTCCAGCCATCCGCCGGAATGTCACCGGCCTGAATATGGTAGTAGGAACCCAGCGCCGTGATGATGGGCAGGGCGACTCCGGTAGCGATGCTGCCCACCGAGACATACTTCGTAGCGTAGGTGAAAATGCCAAAAATAAGAACAAGCAAGACGACCGCTCCAGGCATCAATGCGATGAGTGCTCCACCCGTCGTGGCGATCCCTTTCCCACCCTTGAAACTAATCCAGGGGGAGTAATTATGTCCCAAGATCGAGGCCAGCGCGGTGGCTACCTCGATGCTCTGCCCGAGCGTATTCTCAGGGGCAAATTCTTTCGCGAGGAGAACCGGGATCAGCCCCTTGCAGAGGTCTAGCAGGAGGCAGATGATGCCTGATTTCTTTCCTAAAGTCCGGAAGACATTCGTGGTGCCGATATTCCCCGAACCATGATCGCGTATGTCGATCCCGTGGAGTTTACCGATTAGGAGACCGAAGGGGATGGACCCTAGAAGGAATCCGAGTGGGATGAAAAGCCAGAGCATTTAGAAAAGTTACGGGGCCACGACCGCAGCCGCACGTTGGATTGATTTGATATAGACGGGATGAATAGGGACATCAGGGGCTGTTTGCACACCATATTTCGTGCCGATGAGATTGAGCAGGGGGGCGTTTTGGGTCTTCACGTCCCTGATTTGATCTACGACTTCCATCCCCTCTGTCACTTCGCCAAAGACCGCGTAGCCTCCGCCATTGTTCGGGTAGTCGAGGCTGGCGTTATCGACGACGTTGATGAAGAACTGGGCCGTTGCGCTATGTGGGTCAGGGGTGCGGGCCATCGCGAGAGTGCCACGGGTATTTTTCCGGGTGTTTTCGCTCTCGTTGAGAATCGGTTCGCCGGGCTTCTTCTGCTTCGCGGTGCTCTGTGGGATTTCAAAGCCACCCCCCTGAATCATGAAGTTCGCAATGACGCGGTGGAAGATCGTATCATTATAAAATCCCTCATCCACGTAGCTCAGGAAGTTTTTCACGGTGTTCGGTGCCGTGTCCTCGTGGAGACTCACCTTGATCGTGCCGAGGCTGGTCTCGATGATCACGGCCGATCCACTTTCAGGCGCGGGAGTGACCTCGTCAGAGGTTAATGAAGGAGGCTCAGCTTCCGGCTTACTCTTGCAAGAAATGAGAAGCAGGGCGGCAAAAAAGAAGGTGAGGATTTTCATATTGAGAGGGGGTTATTTCGCCCTCGTCACGGACTTGATCGTGATCGTTTGAGCAGGGACATCGCCCATGTTGTTTTTAAATGTGGTCTTGGTCGCTTTGATTTTATCAACGATTTCCATTCCTTTCGTAACCTTACCGAAAGTGGCATAACCGCCTCCGTTATGGGGGTAGTTGAGAGCGGCATTGTCACGGACGTTGATGAAAAATTGCGAGGTCGCACTGTCAGGATGCGGGGTGCGGGCCATCGCGATTGTTCCGCGATGATTGGGTGGGGTTTTCTCACTCTCGTTCTTGATCGCAGGTTTTGTTGTCAGCTTCTTGAGGGTCTCGCCCTCTTCCTTAAAGCCTCCGCCTTGGATCATGAATCCATCAATGACACGGTGAAAAATTGTCCCATCATAGAATTTATCGTCAGCATACATCAGGAAATTTTTGACCGTGATGGGGGCATTCTTAGCATCGAGCTGGATGTGAATATCGCCCAGCGAGGTGGACATGATGACGATGACTTCTTCGGCAGGCTTTGGTGCTTCTTTGACTGCTTCCGTTGTCTCCACCTTCTTGGCTTCAGGGGGAGTCGGGTCTACCGCTTCTTGGGCGGATCCAAAGGAGGTCAAGAGACCGGCGAGGGCAAGTTTTACAAATACTTTCATGGCTGAGTCGGAGTGTAGGGGAGACTAGTGAGCTTGCAACCAGTTGTCGCCATATCCGGTATCGATTCTAACGGGGACATCATTTGGGAGCGTGATGGCGGACTCCATGGCCGCCGTGATCAACGGTGGGAGTTCCTCGCGCTCATCGTGGTGGAGGTCGAAAAGGAGTTCATCATGCACCTGTAAGATCATCTTGGACTTCCGCCCTTCCATCAATGCCTGAATCCGGATCATCGCGATTTTAATCATATCCGCAGCAGTCCCCTGAATCGGGCTATTGATCGCCGCGCGCTCGGCATTCGCTCGGATGCTGGCATTCCCGGAGGTGATGTCCTTGAAGTAGCGGCGGCGGCCATTCAGCGTTTCCGCGTAGCCTTTTTCGCGCACTTCTTCAGTGACTTTCTGCATGAATTGCTCGATCGCTGGATATTGCTCGAAGTAGGTTTTGATAATCTCTGAGGCTTCACCCCGTGCGATGCCTAGCCGCTGCGAAAGGCCAAAGGCGGAGATCCCGTAGATGATGCCAAAGTTCACCATCTTCGCGGTGCGGCGCATTTCCGGCAGCACTCCCTCGGTCTCGACGCCGAAGACCTTCGCTGCGGTCGCTGTATGAATATCGATCTCTTTTTGAAAGGCCTCGATCATTGTCGGGTCTCCCGAGAGAGCCGCCATCACACGCAGTTCCACCTGTGAGTAATCCGCCGCCATCAGGGTGTAATCTCCCTGACGTGGCACAAAGGCGCGCCGTAGCTCCCGGCCCATCTCAGAGCGCACCGGGATGTTTTGTAAATTTGGATCGCTCGATGCCAGCCGCCCGGTCGAGGTCACGAGCTGGTGCAGATGCGT
>JALZWJ010000218.1 GCA_023300065.1 Akkermansiaceae bacterium | reverse complement strand
CGTGGCGCCTCGCCGCTTCGGTCACCGAGAATCCGGCCGACCAACTCTCCCGACACAAGGTTGATAAGCGGCGGGGCGCCACGACTCCTTTGCAAACAAGCTTTCTAAGAAGGCTTTCCTAGAACTCGAATTCAAGGGAGACGAATCCGTTAAGCCCTGGCTGAGTGTTGATGCTGGTGCCCGCTCCCCCGTTATGTCCACTGCCACGGTTCGCGCGGGACCAGAGGATGTATTCCTGATCGAGAAGGTTCTTTAATCCCCCACGGAAGGTGATGTTTTCAGTGACCTGATAATGACCGGTAAGATCGAGAAGGAAGTAGTCATCCGTGGGGGCGAGGTCACCCGTGATATCGGATGCCTTTTTTGCGGCAACGTAGGTTCCTGAGAGTTCGAAACCCCACTCATCATCCGGGGCTGTGTAGCCGAAGTAGGCGACAGCTTTGATAGGCTCGACGGTGTTTAACGGGCCATCATCGCTCGTGCCTTCCGACCACGCGAATGACCCACCGATGCGGAATTGATCAGAAGCCCATTCGGTTTTAATCTCGATCCCGTAGACCTCGGCATTAGCGGTATTTTGGGTGCGAAGAACGTCGAGTCCATCGAGCACTTCACCCGTCGCGACATTACTTTCGAGGAAGTTGCCGTAACGATTGTAGTAGGTGCTGACAATCGTAGACCAGGCACCTGCCTCATGACGGAAACCGAGTTCGAACGAATGAGAATCTTCGGCATCGAGTTCAGGATTCGGGAGAGAGATCGAAACGTTATCAGGGTGGACAAAGACGCCGGCTAATTCTTCGGCAGTGGGGTTGCGGAAACCGAGGGCGTAGCTCCCAAAAACGGTAAAATGATCACTCGCTGCATACTCAAGATGAAGGCTGGGTGAGAGGAAGGTATTTTTATAATCAACGGCCTCGACGGTGCGCTGGCCGACGAGACGGCCGAATTCATCGAAGACTGGGAGAGTCGACTGCGCGAGGAAATCGGCGGTATTGGTAGGGTCCACCGAGTAGTGGGAAACCCGCACGCTAGGAGTGACGGTCCAGCGCCCCCCAAAGCTTATCACATCTGCGACAGAGAGGGAATGATCCCAGACGATGGAAGGAGCAAGATTGGGCAGATCAGTCGGATCGGTAGTTCCATCCTGCCGATTCAGGGAGCCGGAAATATCACTGCGCGCGCCCTGATATTGGTAACTGAGAGTGTGGTTATCCCATTCTTTAAACGCGCCCAGGTTGATCCCTGCCCGGTCCGTATTATAGGTGAGTAGATTGACCCGGTCGCGGATATCACCCACGGGGGTGATGAGGCCTTGGAGGTTAAGATTCTCTGAGGTGGATGATTGATAGTAGAACTTACCGGTGTAGCGATCGGCAAACCAGCTGGTCAATTCTGGTTCATAGGTGAAGTCGAGGCTGAGGCGGAGGCGCTCGCGTTCAGAGTCGTTACTCGCATTGAATGTTTCGCCAATCAGAGACTCGATCTCGATGCTATCGAGATCGGTAAACGCAGTAGAACGGAAGTAGTCGACGGTAGGTTCCCACGTCCAGCCTCCGTTACGGATGACCGATTTCCAGACGAAGGCGTGGCTCTCGGCATCGCTGGGATTAGCATCGATAGAGCCCTTATTCTCTAGCTCGTGCCCATTCCGATAGCTGTAGACAATGCTGCTGGCGAGGTCGCCATTCCCCCACGCGGTGGCGAGGCGTTGGTTCCAGCTTCGGTTGACAGAGGCGTAGGTGGTAGCCGATTTAAAAACGGTGCCGAGGAGATCATCCCCGAGAAGAGTGAAGGGGCTTTCCGTCTGACCCGCGATGGTCCCCGCGAGAGCTCCGCTGCCGGGAGAGGCTGACTTATAGAGATCGATAGTGGAGAAAACGCCGGGGTCGAAATAGATGCGGCCGGGGCCACCGGAGCCTAGAAAGGAACGGGCGACGAAGTCATCCGGCTGCGGAATACCATCAACCAAGACTTGGACGCGGTTCCCTTCCACCCCGCGGATGTTGATGCCCTGACTCCCGCCCTCGAGGAACGGAACTAAGGTATCGACGCCTGCGACATCGAGCGGGACTGAGACCCCGGGCTCGCGTTGGAGAGCATCGGGCAAGGTGACGGATCCCCTCTTCAGAAGATCCTCGGCCTTGAGTTTCGTCTGACTTCCTTTTGACTCTTCCGCTTTAATCGCAGTCGCCGTGACGACGGTTTCCGCCAAGGTTTGCACTTCCCCGGCGGTCGTAAGCGGGACGGCTAAGCTAAGTAAATGAACGCATCGAGGAAGAGACATCAGGACAAATAGTGAAAATTCTAGCGGAGATATTTGATGACTACTTTTTCAGCAGCGCCGGTTTCAATGGTCTCACCTTTCTCGACTTTCCGAGCGAGGCCATTGATCTCAGATAATAGGCGCTCTCCCTCGATTCGTTCGGCGTAGCGGATGGGTTTCTCTGATTCTGCGATGATCTTCGCCCAGGAGTCCCTTACCTCTTTCCAGAAGCGATGCGTCTTTTCCCACTGTGCCTCGGCGATTTCGAAGCCCTCTTTAGCCTCGGTATCCATGACTCGTTTGTAACGATTCAGGCCAGCCTCGACGCAAAGGAACTGGCGCCTTCCTTCACGTGAGACCAGCTTGCGGTTATCCTGTTTATGAACCCAACCATCCGGCGTGATAATGTGGTGATTCACAACGACGAGGAGGTCATAATCTCTGCGCTTTGTGGAGTCACGGCGAGGGAGCGGACGAGTGGAGACTGCCGAGGACCAGGTGGAAGAATTCCCGGCATGGGTCCATGTTCCTTGCGATTTATAGCGTGGGCTATCGTCGATTTGCGTGACGAACTGGGTCCAAGTCCCCTTCGTCACATCCTCTGACTGGGTGACAGGGAGCCAAGTCTTGGCCCCCTCGTAGGCGAGCGTGCGGGCATCCTCGTATTTCCAAATCTGAGCCCAGTGCTTGATCACAGCAGGGCCCATTTCATCTTCAACGACGAGAAGGTGCTGGAGGGTAATACTATCACCCGTGT
>JALZWJ010000217.1 GCA_023300065.1 Akkermansiaceae bacterium | reverse complement strand
CGTCCGCACCAAAAGTAAAACTTTCGGCTACCGATCTCCCGCAGCCCCCTCAATCTTCGCGCCTTCCGCGCCTTTGCGGTGCAGCAAACCCCGGGTCCTAAACCTCCAATTCCACCCAACTCCGGCATCCCCCGTACTTCTTCGAGTAAGTCAACCGGATCGGCTCCGCCAGTGTCTCCACCTCCACATAAGCGACGTGGATACTCCCAGAAGTCATCCCTTCACCCTTTCCTTCCCAAAAAAAACGATCCCGAATCGTCTGCTCAGTCCAAATATGCTGATCAGCTAACGCCGCCACCTCATCCCACTCCGTCAAAGTCACCGCCCTTGTCACCTTCACCTTCGAGGTAATTATAACTTCCTCACCCACCTCCCACTCCGGCTTCGCCACCACCCCGGGAGTCGTCACAAAATCCCCCTGCGCATGGAAACGCGTCGGAAAGAGAACAAACTCCTCATGCGCGAACGAAAAACCCTCACGCCCCTCGTGAATCCCACCTTTACGTAGGATCAACGACTGTTGCCCTGCCTCCAGTGCCTCACACACCACGTCCCATTCTTTAAAAGCGATCATCCGACGTATAGAAATCCCAAATCGCAGAATAGGAAACCCTAAACACGCTCCTTCCTTCCGCCCTCACTCTCCTGTAATCTTCCCACATGAGTGACGAAGCCGAAGAGAACGGGTCTTACGAGGTTTGCCTTCGTTGCGCCGAGCCAAACCTCGAGGGCACCTCCCGCTGCCAAAAATGCGGCTCCCCGCTCGATCCATCAGCCCGCGATCACCCGTGGGAAATGAAGACCGCAAATCACCACGCCTATACCGATGCCGCCAGCCCTAAGGTCAAACCCATCATCTTCTGGGGAGCTTGGCTCTACTTCGGCCCCTCAGCCCTCTTCACCATCTACCTCCTCTTCACAAATTTCAAAGACTACCTCAGCGGCGACTCATTCATAGAATTAGACACCAATACCCTCTTCGCCTTCGCCCTCCCATTCGGATACGGCATCCTCTCGATCTGGGCCCTTTGGTCAGTCACGAAGGGCTATTTAGGCCGCTAAGCGCGTAACTTTCCCCGTTTGCGATTTGTTTAGAGTTTCAGATCCTTGCATTTAAGGTTTCACTTCATCCGTGTCTGACACCACCACCTCCATTCTCCCCCTCGGCGATCTTACTCTCCGGGAAGGTGGCCGCATTCCCTCGGCCCAACTCGCTTACGCCACTTGGGGGACTTTGAATGCAGATCGATCAAACGCCATCCTCGTCTTCCACGCCCTTTCCGGCACACACCACCTCTCCGGCCACCACCCCGAGGCCCCAGAAGGCTGCGACCTCTGGACCCAAGAACTCCACGATGGTTGGTGGAACGATATGGTTGGCTCCGGCAAAGCGATCGATACCGACCGCTTCTTCGTCATCTGTGCCAACTACCTCGGCGGCTGCTACGGCTCATCCGGCCCCGCCAGCACCAATCCCGAAACCGGCAAGCCCTTCGGCTCCACCTTCCCGCACCTCAACGTTGCCGATCTCGTCGATGCCAATATCCCCCTCCTCGATCACTTCAACGTCACCCAGCTCCACTCCACCATCGGCCCCTCCGTTGGCGGCCTCCTCGCCCTCACTCTCGCCACACGCCACCCCGAGCGCGTCAAAAACGTCATCCCCATCGCCACCGGTTTTAAAACCACCGTCCTAAACCGCCTCATCCTCTTCGAGCAAATCCTCGCCATCGAGAACGACAAACACTTCAACGGCGGCGACTACTACGGGAGCCAGGACCCGCGCATCGGCCTCGCCCTGGCCCGTATGATTTCGCACAAAACATTCGTCCACCTCGACACCTTCGAAAAACGCGCACGTGAAAAACTTGTCGAAGAAGACGAGATGCTCTCCTGGTTCCAAGTCCGCGATACTTTCCAAAGCTACATGCTCCACCAAGGGAAGAAATTCACCGAGCGCTTCGACGCCAACACCTACCTCCGCATCATCGACATGTGGTCCCGCTACAACGCGACCACCCAAGGCGATGCCGCATCCCCCTCCGACCTCTTCACCCGTAGCAAACAAGCCGACCAAAAATTCCTCGTCTTCTCCATCGACTCCGACTTCTGCTTCTACCCCGAAGAACAAGCCGAACTCGTATCCCACCTCGAAGCCGCCGAAGTCGATACCATGCACATCACGGTCCACTCCGCAAAAGGCCACGACTCATTCCTCCTAGAGCCAGAACTCTACACCCCCCACATCCGCGAGCTCCTCGCGGATTAATTCCAGCCCCAACGGAGCGAACCAACGCAGCCCCACGCACCGCGCGGGGTTTTCCCACCCCGCAGACAGAGGCCAAGCCTCGACACTTTGCCGCAAACAGCACTCACCCGCAGGCCGTCAGCCAAAGCCCGCCCTTCGGTCACAGCGCGAACCTCACCGCCCGCGCCATCATCCCATAGATCTCCCTGCGGGTCACCTTCACGCGGCCCACCCACTCCTCCCAGCTCGCCCGCTCCAGCCGGTCCAGCGTCTCGCGCCCGATCATCGCCGGTAGCACCGTGCCAAATCTCATCCGCTTCCCGTTCAGAGATTCCGCGTATTGATCTGCCTGATCCAAGCCCGCCCTCGCTTCCCCGATCCACCGCTGCCGCTCCCGCATCAAATCAGCCGGTGAAATTGCCCCCGGCAAATAACACCGGCCATTTTCCAAATCCTCCGGCACATCTCTCAAAATATTAATCAACTGCAGACTCCGCCCATAAGCATTCCCCAGCTCATTCATCTCCGCGAAATTGCGCGTCGCAAAATCACCGTCCACCCCAAACCCAACCTCCGTCCAAAACTCACCCACACACCCCGCCACCTCATAGGTGTAATTCCGCAGCTCCTCATCCGATTCCAAACTCACCACCCCAGATCCCTCAAAACGATCCAGATCCCAAGCCTGCCCCTCCGTAATAATCCGCACCACCTTCCGCACCGATTTCTGCTGCTCCTCCGGCAACTCACCCAACGCCGCCAAGCACTCCCCAATCCGCGCCATCAGAACAACCTCACCTTTTGGCAGGTCCGTCATGATCGGCCCCACAAAATCTCCCCCCTCCAGCACCGCCGAGCGAAACTCAGCCAAGGCCCCCTTCCGCGCCCCAATCGACAACTCCCCCGCATCCGCAATCGTATCACTCGCCCGCGCCAGCAAATACCCCACACTCGTCGCCGCCCGAAATCCCCCCGGCAAAAACCGCAGACTCAGGTAAAAAGAACGCGAAACATCCTTCAATACCTTCGTGCTAAGTCCAGATTGCATTGCCACCGGAAAAGTCTTCCCCCAAAACCCCATAAATCGCAAGCCACCATCCCCGCCTTCACCCAAGAATTCAAAATTCACCCCTCACAACTCACCATTCAAAGATGCATCTCTACCTCCACATCCCTTTCTGCCACCGCATCTGCCCCTACTGCTCATTCTACAAGCACACACCCGGAAAAACCGACCTCGGCGCCTTTGTCGAAGCTCTCCTCACCGAGGCCAAATTCCATTCTCAAAGCCCACAATCGCTCGCCCCCCTCAAAACTATCTACTTCGGCGGCGGCACCCCCTCCATGCTCTCACCCACCCACCTCCGCCGCCTCTTCACCGGTCTGCGCGAGGTCTTCGACTTCTCTCACATCGAGGAAATCACCCTCGAGGCCAACCCCGCCACCTTCACCGCCCGCACCGCGAACCTTTACCAAGACCTCGGCGTCACCCGCGTCTCCCTCGGCGTCCAATCCTTCATGGGACCCCAGCTCGAGCTCCTAGGCCGCGAGCACACCCCCATGCAGGCCATCCAATCCGTCCAACTCCTCCGCGAGGCCACCGATCTAGAGGTCAACCTAGACCTCATCTTCTCCGTCCCCGGCCAATCCCTCATCGATTGGGAGGACTCCCTCACCCAGGCCCTAGCCCTCCAGCCCGACCACATTTCCGCTTACAACCTCACCTACGAGGAAGACACCGATTTCTTTAAAAAATTCCAAACCGGTGACTTCGTCGACGACCCCGAACTTAACGCCAAAATGTTCCTCCTCGCCGAGCAAATGCTCACCGGCATTGGCTACGAACATTACGAAACCTCAAACTACGCCCTCCCCGGCAAACGCTCCCGCCACAACCACGGCTACTGGACAGGGAACGACTACCTCGGCCTTGGCCCCTCCGCCGTCTCCACCCTCACCCGCACCCGCCATCAAAACGTCTGCGACACC
>JALZWJ010000216.1 GCA_023300065.1 Akkermansiaceae bacterium | reverse complement strand
GTAAAAGAAAAAATCGCCGCCGGAGAAGAACCTTTTAAAAAATCCTGGGAACTCTTAAAGAACTCCCGCTACGCCAGCCTCAGATGGAAAGCCAATCCCGTTCCCCACGTCCAACGCGGCCCGTCTAACAACCCTAACATTGGCTCCTCCGATTTCACTGACGACTCCCGCGCCGCCTACACCCACGCCCTCCACTGGGCTCTCTCAGGAGAAAAAATCCACGCTCAAAAATCCGCTGAAATTATTGACGCCTGGTCCTCCACTCTCAAAAAAATCTCCAACCACGACGCTCGTCTCCTCGTCGGCATGAGTGGCGAAAACTACCTCATCGCCGCCGAACTCCTCCGCCACTACAAAGGCGGCTGGGATGGCTGGCCTAAAGAAAACCAAGAGCAGTTCGAAACTATGCTGCGCAACATTTGGTATCCTATCATCAAAGACTTCTACCCCTCCGCCAACGGCAACTGGGACGCAGCAATGGAACAAACCATAATCGCGATGGGCGTCTTCCTCGATGACAAAGCCATCTTCAACCGCGCCATCACCTATTTCCGTAAAGGAAAAGGAAATGGCGCCATCGGAATGTATTTCAAAGAAAACGGCCAATGCCAAGAAACCGGCCGTGACCAAGGCCACACCCAGATGGGCCTTGAATTCCTCGCCAACACCGCCGAGACCGCCTGGATTCAAGGTATCGACCTCTACAGCGCCCTCGATAACCGCCTCCTCAAAGGCTTCGAATACACCGCCAAATACAACCTCGGAAACGACGTCCCCTACGAGCCCTACAAAAGCTTTGAAGGTCGTTACCACTACAAAAGAATCTCAGACGACAGCCGTGGACGCCTCCACAACATGTATGAGAAAGTCCTCAACCACTACACTCATCGCCGCGGTATCAAGGCCCCCTACACCCAGCAAGCCGCCGAAAAAAATCGCCCCGAAACCCGCCGCCACTGCTTCATCCCTTGGGCCACACTCATGTTCTACCAGCAGCCCTTTCCAGCTGCCCCTCAGCAGTAATAAAAAGGCCACCCTTTTTAAAATTGGGTGGCCCGTTCAGAGAGATGAATAACCTACTGGATCACTCGCTCGCCTCGATCCGGAAAAAAAGTCGCTCGCTAGCAAGTGGCCCTGAGAGCGTCACATCCACCGTTTCGACATCATTTACATCCGAAGCGCCCACAAGCTGGACTGCACCAGTATCCTCGGTCCAAGTGCTCAGATCAGATGAAGTCCACACACGATAGATCAATCCGCTCAGCGCAGAGTCACGTCGCGTATAACTTAAGCTTCCTGTCACATCGAATCCGGCGCCGTAAGGATTGACCGATGCTGGATCTGTAGGATCAAGCCCCCAAATCAGCTCATCCCTGTTACTGAATCCATCACCATCAAAATCACCATCAGGATCGCTAAGATCGACCCCCGGATAAAGACCGACCCAAGTATCGTAATCGGAAGTTCCAAGCGGAGAACCCGCACGCCAGCTTGCCGAGAGAGTGTGATCAGGATTCGAATCAGGGATAGCCAGAACCAGAGCATAGCCATCTCCATCGGCACTCACCGGCCAAGGAGCCTGATCATCGTAAGCAAAGCGCTGAATGTCGACACCCTCCGGAGTCACCAGACCAATCATTTCACCTCCGTTGGAAAGATCTCCCGTAAATTCTCCCTCCGCAATCGTGAGTCCGGAAGCGCCGTAAGCAGACACATAAGCCGTCTGATTAGTCGTCACCACGATGCGACCCAAAGGCGGCAAGACAGTCCCAAGAGCAAAGGTGAACTCCACGCCATCATCAAAGGAAACTCCACTGAGATCGATGACCTCAGTCGCACTGATGTTCATCAACACAAGATATTCATCCTCTTCGAGCTGACCCGGAGGATTATACATGATCTCGGAGATCACCAGATTCCCTGCAGCCGCTCCCTCTCCTACGAAAAACACCGCTTCGTTGAGCCCTGACCATTCACCCCTATTCAGCGTCCGACTGCGGACAAGTGCGCTTTCACTCAAAGAAAACGAAGTTCCACTCGCCAAAATGAAGGCACTAAAACTGATCTCACCACCCTCCAATCGAGGATCCGATCCATCAATCGTGTAGTAGATCGTGCCAACGGAAGCGACCAAGGAAATGCTCCCACCCGCGGAGATACGACCACCATGTTGAGGAGATCCTGCCACGTGAAACACCGGCGCGTCGAAATTAGGAAAAATTCCCGCACTTTCGTAATCCTGAAGAACATTCGCAGAGCGAACTGGGAAATAAGTATTAATCATTCGGGCCTGCTCCGTGAGCCACTCACCATCCCGATCGAAGAGATTCCCACGGTGGTCTCCCCAGCGGGCCGACTCCGCGATGATGGGGAGATCGAGAACACCTGCCCACTCCAACCAACGATCTGCGGTGTTATCAGGAGTCAGAGCACCCCCATTAAAGAAATGCTTCTGAAGGCGGTCCGCAAAACGGATCCGATACTCAGGAATATTCAATAAAGTGTTACGAATGCCGGCAGGATCGACCACTTCAGCAGAGCTTGTCTCATCCTCCAAAGTCCGCTCGCTGTCCCAAGCATAAATTTGCCACGGTGCCATCAGCTCCGGCTGGCCTGCCGGAAATGGCCCACCTCCCGCAGCACGCCAGTTATTACCTGATGAAACGTCAGAATTACCGCCGTAGCGATTCATGATTTGGTAATCGATATGGGTGTCTACATCGAGGACCTGCTGGATCTTCGCCCAGTCACCGCTATTGACGACACTCCTCATCGCCTCCCATGCGATAGAATCTCCATCAACAAAACCCCCGCCATTGCGGGCATCGAGCAAATCATCATCCCCTCCGTTATGCTCCGCATAGTGCGAGGCATTTTGTCGTTCCGTCAGGTTATGCACACCCCAGTAGAAACCATTAATATAGAGATGGACCATCATACCCTGTCCTCCCTCGGGGTTACCCATGTCCAGCATCGTGGTTCGGGCCCACTGATCACGGATCATAGAACCTCGGCCACGTTGATCCGCAGTCGAATGAACCCACGAGTTATTATAACCCGCGCGGATCGCGAGCGTGTCAAAAGTGTCCACCTCACTCTCCGGGAAAACATTCTCCCGTAACTTACTCGCTCCATAGGTTTCACGAAATCTCAAGCTAAGGCCGTGTTTCGGGCTGCTGCTCGGCGTCCGGCTCGATCCTCCTTGAACTCGGATTCCGCAGTTCTCCTGCCACGCTTCTGAGTTATCTCCCTGAATCAATTCAGCCGAACAGGCTCTTTCCCAAGCAAAGCCCGACTGCGTCGAGTTTGTATAAATCCCATTGGTCGAACCTGCGAAGTCATCGAAATCCATCGCAATCGACAAGGTCGGGATCTCCACCAAACTCTGAATCAGCGCCTTCGCTTCCGTCGTGCCGGTTGGATGACCAGTGACCTGACTAGTGGACTGAGTCACCTCTGGATCCATGTTGTAATCTCCACTCGTAAGTGAGGGAAAACCATTTGGCCGAGTCTGGTTAAGAATGACCGCATTGAGCCCGCCGGGATCAAGGCCGTTTGCCCCTGCTCCAGCGACATCGATCAAAAGATAAGTCTGGGTATCGATATTTGTGGAAGCTAAGCCGGTCTTGACCGCAACTGCCCGCAGGATGGTGGTTTGTGAAATGCTGACCGGCCCGGAGTAGATCGAGGCCGTGGCGCTTTGATTCCCAGCATCATCAATCGGTGGATTTCCATCCGTCGTGAAGTAGATGGTGGCCGCTTCGGTGAGCGTGGTGATCGCAACCTGAAAAGGCGCACTGTAGATACCGCGATTCACACTGAAAGTCGTATCCGCGACCCGAGCAACCCCGCCTTGATCGTTCGGGGCTCCAGGGGTTGGATTAGAAAAGAAGACCGGCAGAGTGGAAATAGGATGAATCCCGTAGGAGACATCGGTCCCTTGATTAGGATAGTCCGTGCCGTCTTCATTAAAGGCAGAGGCAATCGAAAAATCAGGTCTGACGAGAGCGAAGTATTCCCCCCCCGCACTCAGCTTAAAGTTGGAGTGCAGATTCCCATTCGTATCAGGGACGCCTGTGCCAGATGCGTAGACGAGGAGGAAGCCTCCTGCGCTGATCGTGCTTCCACTTGGGAAAGGCCAAAGGGTCGGGACCGCGCTGTCATCGGTGAGATACCAACCATCGAGTGAGATTGGGGAATTTGAGATGTTCAGAATCTCGATCCAATCTTCGGTCTGCCCCGCTACTTGATTCGGATTCGGAAAGTTAGCATAAGTGCCATCGTTTGAGGCCAAAAACTCATTAATAATGAGAGGGCTAAGATCGGGCGGTGGCAGCGTGGTAAAACTCGCACTGCTATCGGCCCAGTTATTTCCCAAAACACTGCGGCCATAGGCTCGGAAATAATAGATCGTCCCCGGTGTTAATCCAGAAAGTGCCGTAGAGAAAGTCCCGCCTTGGGAACCGAGGTCCACGCTGGAGTCCCAAGCTACAGAGTTCGCTCCGCCATCGTTATCCCCGTAGTAGATGGTGACTTCAGGGGTGCTGCCTCCGCTCTCGCTCACTCCCCCACCAATCGTGGCTGAAGTAGACAGTAGATTCGTCGCAGGGCTATTTACGAGGGTAGGCGGGCCGAACACCGTGCCGAGCACCCAATTAATGGCATTACTCAAAAGTACCTTACCATTGGTAGAGGCGTTATCCCAAGAGCTCGTATCCCCACGGAGAAACCCGATCCGGACATCGCCTGCCGTGCCTCTATTACCGAAAAATGAAGCGCCGGTGGGAATGACGAAAATTCCATGGCTCGCACCGTTTCCCATCGCCGCGATTTGCTCAGTCCCTGCGGGTAGAGGGTTTGATACTCCGGTTGCTGAGGATCCTGGATTTAGGATCGAAGTCGTTGTGCCCTGCACGATGGGATGTGAAGCATTGAGAAAGGGGCTATCGTAAGAAGAAAGAGTAAGAGCGGGGAGATTGTTCCCATTGACCCATCCCCAGCGAATCGAGCGCATGACATGCGGAGCCATATTGATGATCGGGAGGCTCAAGCCATTCCAATCTGCCGGTTCAGTTCCGTCATCATAGTCACCGCTATTTGTCTCACGAGCGACGATGACCAGTTGAAAGCTGCTCACATCACCAGGGCCATTGGCTCTTTGGTCTCGTGTCACAGTATGGCCTTCTGAGACTAGAAAATCGTTCAAACTTTGGGTTTGAGTATTGTCATCAGTGACCAAGAGAATGTTGGCTGCCTGCGCTGCAGAGACTCCAGCAAAGATGAGAGAAAAACGGAAAAGGAACTTTGAAAGAAATGTCACTGTAAAAGAGAACATTGAATTGAGGATTTTTAAAATCAACGGGAAAAGATGCACGGGGTGGTCTGCTTATCAATCCACCCTGCGGAATTTCGGTTTATTTGAAGATCCTTATTTTCGAGTGCGGCAACTAGCAAGGAGAGAGCTCAGGCCAAGAAGGTCACGTGCACCAGGCTCTGGAACTGGGTCTACCAGACTCAAAACTCCGCCCGCGAACTGGGAGTTGTCATTAACAAACCATTTCATCGAGAGGTGCACCGTCAAATGCCAGAGTGCCAGTGTCTCATGCGGAAAACCAAGCGGGTAAGGTGCCGAGGCCAGCGATATCCAACTGATCTGTCCAACTTGACGTGAAGTCGATTACACCAGAGGCATCGAAACTTACGACATTGGCATCTAATATGGCATCTCCACCAATGTTCAGTGTGGCCAATTTTTTAGAAAGCGGCACGATTGGCTCGGCAATCGCGAGATTACAATCATTCCGACGTCCGGAGCTCGAGCAAAAGAAAGGGCATACAAAGCGGACGACGACGCCCGCGACCGGATCAGACTCCTATCAATCCGGTCTACCCTCTTCATAAAAAGCGGCAATCAAATCGGGGCCGAGAACCTTCGAGTAGAGCGCCAATTCGTCGACGGCTCCGCCGAACTGGCGTGTGCCCCATGCTTCTTGCTTGGCGTAAGAGGTATTCCCAATTGTGGCATTTCCGAAGAAGAGCGGGATATGTTCTGGGAGAGTGTGCCGACCCACCTCTTTGCCATCGAGATAATGGATCACCAGCTGCTGATCGGCATCATAACTGGTGGCGATGTGCCGCCACAGGCCATTGTCCGATGGGCGCAGCATGTCCTCGTCCCAAGCGCGATGAGTCGTCCCGCCCATTTTCCTCCTCTTCTTCATATCCGCAGTCGGGAGAGTTGAAAAACGAGAGCCTCCCGTCTTGGAAAACTGCCAATAAACTTGGCCCTCAATAGCTCTATCGCTCATGAAGAGGGCATTAAAAGGACGCTGGAAGTTGCTGATTTTCACCCAGGCAAGAAAGGTCACTTGTGGATACCCGCCATCGATTTCCACCCTCGCTCGATCAGCTGCGCTATGGAAACTTAAGGCACGTTTGCCCGGCCACCGGCCACTTACCCAATCACCGGAGATCACTGCGGCAGTTGCACTAGCGGCTTCACTTCCCCCCTCGTTTAGGAGGGTTTTGCTCATCGCGCTCTCTCCCTCAAGCATCCGCAGGTAGATCAGTAAATCCTTGTCATCAACTCGGCGATCGCTGGCTTCCCTCCATTTCTTAAAGTTCGCCTGCTCATTGATGCGGATCGACTCCGTAATCTCTTGATCTCGAAGCGGGGTCGCTTTGTCGTTGATGTGCACATGCCCCTTGGTGTCTATCGTAGCCACCCCTCGCTCGCGGATCTCAACATCCTCTTGCTCAGTGTTCCCACGCATGGAGACGAGGCCTTTGACCACACGCACTTCTGCGCTGCCCTCATCACCCACCGAGAGCGAAAACACCGTACCCAGATCAACAACACGCCCGTTCGGCGTGATCACCGTAAATCCGTGTGCGACTTCTGGGCATTCGATCCTGACCTCCCCGCTTGTGAGCACCATCGATGATTCACTCAGAATTTTTAGAAGAGCTGGGCCTTCCACGGTCACGTGGGCACCATTGAAGAAAGTCAGACCGATTTTCCCCGAGCGCAGCATCAGTTCGCCTGGCTCGAGCGCTTCCCCCTTACGAAACGGGCGAGCCCCCGCCCATTCTGCCTCGGCAAGCTCGCTGATCACCGCCACCGCGCCCACTTCCATTTCAGGGAGAGACGTTAGTTCTGAGGCAGGTGGTACATGGCCCGCTAAAGCGTCTCCCAGTGGAACCTCACTAGAGCGTGGAATTTGTGACCAGACGCCAATGACAGCAGCAGCCACCACAGCAGCCGCAACGGCTAAGCGGCCTCGCGTGAAGAGACGTTGCTTGCGGAAATCCTGAGCCACGAGTTCGCCCCGCCCCTCGTCGGCCTGCCTGCGAAGCGCGTGATGCAGCTGCGATTGCCGCCAGAATTCAACCCTCGCTGCTTGATCCGAAAGCAAGATGCCCTCGAACTCCACCAGCTCTGGAGCATCGAGCCCGCCGTCAATATAGAGGTCTAAAAGACCTTGAAAATGAGAGTCGTTCATTGGGTCGGGTTAGGTTTATTCATAAGACAATTTCTCAGCGTCTTACGGGCTCGGGATAAAGCGACGTAGACCGCTTCAACTTTCCAGCCGGTGATGCTAGCGATCTCGGGAGCCGGATGATCTCCCTCATAGCGGAGGTCAATCACTCGCCGCATGCTCGGTGGTAACTCTTGTAGACATTCTTGAAGATGCTCGACACGCGGGTCTGGGTGGTGCGCTTCCTCAGTCACTGCTAGCGCCTCGATCACCTTCTCTGAAAGCCCCAGGGAACCACGCCGCATGGCACGGCGCGCCTCCAACACCTTATAGCGGGCGACGGAGCAGGCCCATTTAGGAAAGCTTGTCCCAGCTTGGAAGTCGGAGGCCTTGCGCGTCACTGTCAAAAACGTTTCCTGCAAGACATCGTCCGCCATCGTTCGATCCGCTAGTAAGCTCCGGATGAAGCCACGAATCAGATCGCTGTGACGCAAAAATTGCTCTTGGACGAGGCTGATCGCCTGCCCATCGGCCATTTGATTGTCTTTTGGCGATTCTTCCATCGTCACCAATGACATATCAGTCAGAAGATCTTAGCAATCTTTTCGGATAAAATTTGCTTCGAGTGCGGTCAAGCTCGAGCACTACAGGGAAAACCCCAACGAAGACGGAGAAAGAGATTTCGTGAATTTTGAAAAAAGTTTCGCCGATTTGCTAAGGACCGAGCGCTCCCATGTCATCGCATACGTGAGAACAGTTCTGTCCGCCCGAAATCTATTAGCTCAATGCTTACTACAGGAGCGGTTTGACGGTTGTCTCTCTCAAAAAGCATCGGCCAAGGATTGAGCCGAATCTTTTAAACTAAAATCCATACACAACATGATTAAAAAAATAAACACGACTGCAATGGCGGCAACCCTAGCCTTCAGCGCATGTTCGGCGAGCGCGGCAACCATCGGCCTCTGGGATGGCTGGGACGGAGCCACGGACGGTAGCACATTCGTAGAAGCAGATTCCTCTGGACTGGTTACGACAACCCCAATCGTCACCGAACCAAGCTCCGCAACCGGAGCATTCCGTGATATTGATCAAACCGCTCGTGGATCCAATGATGGCACCTTTGGAACGGTCACTTCACCCGCAGCTCAGACTGCTACCACGGGAGGTTTGCGAATTGAAAAAGGTCTTGGCACTCCTGCTGACATCCGAACTCTGTGGGTAACCATTGTTAATGACACGACGCAGACCATCGCCTTTGATGGCCTTTCTTTTGATGCAATTCACAGCATCTCTGGCACATTGATAAGCAAAGATAGCTATGATCTTTCGTTCATCAACCAAACGACAAACGTGACATCGTCTGGACTTGGATCGGGATCGTTTGGCTCCGCGCCCAGTGCTGGTGACTTCGATGACATTGATATTAACGTCAGCGGCGTCATGCTGCCTGCGGGAGAAACTGGAACTTTTGCCATTGCCTTCAGCGGAGCAGAAAGCACCAACCCAGGATCGCACCTCGACAACCTCTTGATTACTGGTGATCTCGTAACCATTCCCGAGCCGTCATCTGCACTCCTTGTTTCACTGGCTGGCCTTGGGCTTCTGCGCCGCCGCCGGTAGGTAAGTCTTCTTCATCTAGAAACACTGACCAACCCCGCTTCACTCCTATGAAAATCGGTGGAGCGGGGTTACCTTTATCCCCACTTCTTTAATTTCATCAACGCAACTACGACATGAAAGCGACGACCCGCTCCTCACTCTCCGGCATCAAATTTCTGACCTGTCTTATTTTCGGCCTCGGTGCCATCCCCTCGTCTGCTGCCGAATTAGAATTCACAGGCGACTCCATTAACCTTGCTGGCAGTTGGAACATCCTACCTGGCCCCGGAACACAAAAACCTACCAACGGAGACACCGGAACGATCGCCGTTGATGGAGTCATCGGCAGCACCGCCATTAATTTTGGTGATTCCGTCGTCACCCAAACTGCTGGAACGATTTCCACCGATGCGGACAACAATAACCTCAACTTCCTCGGCGGCGGTGTTTATCACCTGGTAGGAGGCCGAATCGAGACACGAGGCATATTCAGCAATAGCTCTACCATCAATCTTTCAGGGGGATTTATTCAACTTGGTTCAACAGCCAGTGACAGCGTCAGGTTCGGCACCGTCAACGATGGCGTCATGACGATGGGTGGGACCGTAGAGATCACCGCGCTTAAAAGCTACATTATTAGTAATGACGGTGACGGCTCATTTGATATTTCATCTGACTGGTCAGGAACATGGTCCCATCCAGGGTATCCCGTTGAAGGCACTTGGCAGGAAACACTCGTGGACTTGGGCATCTCTTTTGATGGTGCCGCGATCACGGATGAGAATTTCGGGAGCATCTTCTCGCTAACCAATGCGGGGCAGACCCTTTCACTGACGAACCCAGTCGCCCCCCCTTCCTCAGATGACTCCCTCGCCATCACCAAGTTCGAATACGTGCCCGCCACCAATACCGTGACTCTCACTTGGAATGCGGAACCTGCCGTCAATTACACCGTCAAGTATTCTATAGATTTAAATGATTGGGAGGCAGATTTATCAGATAGTATTACAATCGAAGAAAACGATGAAGACCCGAACGATGGGAACTTTATTACGACCAGCTTTGATCTAGAAGATTTCGTGCTCCAAGATATTTCCAAGTTGTTTTTTCGTATCGAGACCACTCCTTAAACCGACTTTTCATTTAATAGTGAGCCAATCTCCCCCCCAAAGGACGAAAGAGCCATTTACTAAAATCACTCCCCATTAAATTTCATGCCCTCTCACATATCCTCACAGAGACCCGCAGCCAAGAATAAGAGTAAGAGTAAACAACCAGTCGCTCGGCCCCGTCGCCAGCGGGCTCGCTCCTTGGCAATCATTTGTGCCTGCACCACATCTTGCTTATTGAATGCTCAGACCTTTGACGCACTTCGTATGGATGGGAGGCCCAGCGGTCACGTCCATGACACGGGAGGCTCTGATCCCATTATAGACCCCAGCACCTTTGCAGATGTTGGGATCACCAATTCTGACCGGGATAACATTAATGGCCCTTCACTGATTCGATTACCCGATTGGTTGGCAGACGCAGATCGCGTTCATCCAGACGCAAATTATTACCTCTATTTTGCCCATCACTCAGGAAGATATATCCGGATGGCATGGGCCTCAGAGCTCACCGGAAATTGGAGTTTATTCAACATCGGCACGGCCACCGACCGCTCCTGGGGCGCTAATGGCAATAATACTGGCGAACAAACCCTCGGAGCTGGGGTCCTTGATCTCTCAACCGTCCTAAGCTTCGGCACTGCTGGAATCGGTGTTTCTAATCACGTCGCCTCTCCTGATGTCCTCATCGATGATGTGAACCAGCGCTTCGTGATGTATTTTCACTCTCCAAGAAATGGCTTTGGTCCCAGTGGTCAACAAACATACGTCACCACCTCCAGCAACGGGCTCAACTTTAACGACCCAAATGAATATGGACAAACTGGCCACGGTCCACGTGACGTCATGCCCACTGGTGGTTACCTCCGTAGTTTTGATGTCAATGGGAGCACCTTCGCTTACTCAAACACCGGAGAACTGTGGAGAGCTCCCCTTCTTAATACTGCCGGAGAGCCCAACACTCTTGCCAATGCAGACTCACCTGGTGGCTTGTGGACTGTGAATGCCGCACATGACCACGGCACCACGAACTGGTGGGACTTAATCTCTGACGGCGACAATCCCATTCGCCAGCTTTACACAGGGCAGGTAACAGATCCAAGGCACTTCGGAACATACACTCGCCACCACATCGACCCCGCTGATGAAAACGTTTACGTCTTTTACTCGTCTCGGAATGACTCGCCAGAATCAATCTTTCTTACCGTCATTGACACCGATAACTCGTCCGTAAATCCGGCGGACTGGACCCCAGTAGGGCAGCGCATCGCGCTAGAGCCCACGCTCGACTGGGAAGGCGCTGATTTACCCTTCGACATCTCTCTCAATGGCTCACAGGAGGATGTCCGCCAATTGCGTGACCCTTCCATTTTTGAAGACACCATGGGCACTGCGGACCCCTCAGACGATCAACTCTACCTTCTCTACACGGGTGAGGGAGAAGAGGCCATTGGGCTCTCCCAACTGACCTTCCTCCCTTCCCTCAATAACACCGCCGCTCCACAGGGCGACCTCTTCCCCGATACCGAGGTAGAAGTTGATGAGATCAGTGTTGATTACAACGGAAATGGCAACTCCACCCAAACCAATTTCGAAGGCACCGGAAGTGGCGGAGATGGCAATGGCCTCTTCGCCCCGACCACTCTTTTTACAAATCCATTTGGCGGAGGGAACGTTTCCATCACCATGAGTGCCGACCGCTGGAAAGTGCGCCCCCCCATTACCGGTAATCATTCCGATCAAACTAATTTGCTCTCTGATTTTGCTGGCCCCGTCACGGGTGCTAGCGCAACCCTTACGCTAGAAATGCCCAGCGGAGACTATGAAGTGACTCTTTATCAACACGAGTCAAACCGCTCTTCCGCAGAAACCGCCAGCCTCCAGATCACCGACGCAGATGGTAACTCTGGCCAGATTACTCTCACCAGTGGCTTCGGCACTAGCCCCACTGAAATCACCACCACAGTGCATTCCGTGCACTCCAATGGAGTCGATGACGTCGTCTTCACGATCGATAATACCGACTCTCAAACCACCGGCGCCTATCCCATTAATGGAGTCACCATTAGCGTTATCGAAGCCCCAGAAACCCCTGATAATGATCAGGACGACATTCCCAATCAGTGGGAAATTGACAACGGCCTCGACCCCTTCAGTGCAGGAGACCGAGATGAAGACCCCGACTCCGACGGCTTCACAAATTTTGAAGAATGGGTCGCCCTCACCGATCCAAATGATGCAAGCTCGAAGCTCAACCCAACTTATTCATTAGTTGGGACAAACTTGACTCTCAGCTTCGACGGGAGCCCTGAGCGACTCTATTCGGTCATCAGCTCAGCTGATCTAGGACCCACCGATGAATGGAATACGGTTGTAGCCCCACGCGCCGGCCAAGGCGTCGCTGACGAATTTATTCTGGTAACCGTCCCACAAGAGCCAAGGATGTTTTATCGACTCGTCATCGAGACGCCCTAACTTACGCACTCTGGAATACCCCTCTCCGAAGAATTTCTCAAAATCCTCCGATCACTCTGAACTCATCATTTCTATGAAAGCTAT
>JALZWJ010000215.1 GCA_023300065.1 Akkermansiaceae bacterium | reverse complement strand
CTGCTGAGGTGATGAGGGCCGTGTCACTCTCGAAATACTGGGCATCGCGGGACTTTCCCTTCTTCTCGAATTTACCGAGAGTTTTGGCGAGGGCTTTGGAGAGATCCGTGGCTACGGAGGGCTTCTCAGCGATGATAAGAGTCTTGGACACGAGGCGGACTTAGGGGTTGAAGGGGGGGGATGGGAAGGAATTTCTTTTGGGGAGGGTGGATTATAAGGGGGATTTGGACGATTTCTAGAGGTTGTCTGAATTGGAGAGGGCTGTTATCTTCGGGGTATGGAAAAGTTGTCGAGGATCACGGTGAACGCAAAACAGTGCGGGGGGAGGCCCTGTATTCGAGGAATGCGGATCCGGGTGATTGATATTTTAGACCTGCTTGCAGGGGGGCTGTCGTTTGATGATATTTTGGATGAGCTGCCTGATTTGGAGCGGGGGGATATTAAAGAGGCGATCCAGTATGCGGCCCGGGGAATCGACCACCCAGTGATCGCGGCGTGATTTGGCTAGATGCTCATTTGTCTCCACGAATTGCGAAGTGGCTGGAATCAGAACTCGATTTAGCGGCGTCTTCTTTGACTCGTCTGGGTCTGAGTAAATGTGAAGATGCTGAAATCTTTAAAGCAGCTCGCGAGGCTGGTGTGGTATTTCTTACAAAGGATCAGGATTTTGCGGCAATAGTGACTCGGATGGGGCCACCGCCACATGTCATCTGGTTACGAGTGGGGAATGCCTCAGAAGAGCAATTGAAGCGTATTTTGACGGAGCGCTTAAGAGAGGCATTAGATTTTATCGAAGCGGGCGAGATACTGGTGGAGATTCAGGGAGTTGAAGTGAAAGCTAGGGAGTGATACCTTTCAGGAATGAGTCAGGACGAGTTATTAAAACGGATCACGGTTGATCCTGAAATTTGTCACGGGAGACCTTGTATCCGAGGCTTGCGGTATCCGGTTGAGTTGATTCTCGATTTGCTTTCTGGGGGTGAAACTGAGGCGGAGATTTTGGGGGAATATGAGGATCTGGAGGCTGATGATCTGCGGGCTGCGCAGGCGTATGCTTCGAAGTTGGTTAAGACGAAGTCGTTTGAACCTTTTTTGCAGGGTTAGGTGATGAGGTTTTTGATCGTTCTTAATCTGTCGCGAATCCGAGAGGCGTTCGTGGTGAGGGATTTGGTTGAAATTACGCGAGAGCGTTTGACTGCTCGGTGATGTTCCAGTGTCCCTGTAGGACACGGATTCTTTGGGTTGGGATACCCGTGGTTGAAACCACGGGCTTTGGGCCATTGTCCTTTCAGGACCCTTTCGTGGTGGAGGGAAGGGGCCCGAGCATGTTTTACGGGGTGGAAGCGGCGCTCTTCTTATTCTTGGGTGGGGGCGATTTCTTCGGCGCGGAAGAAGACTTTTCGGAGGGCGAATCGATCCGATATGATGGGGAAGTCGTGTGTGGTTGCTCCGGGGAAGGGGAGGGCGTAGGCTGTCCAGTTTTCGAGATCGGGTGAGGTGTAGACTTGATAAAGTTTGTCTGCTTCGGCGGGGAAAGTGAGTTCGATTCCTTGGCTGGTGGTGAGGTTATCTTTGCAGCCTGGGATGAGGAAGGGGCGGTCGTGGTAGGATTCGGACTTTAGCTGAACTTGGCCTTGAGCTTGATAGGTGACGGGCTCGACGGAGAGGGAGTAGAGGGTGTTTGTGGTGTCTGAGTCAGAGAGGACAAACCATTGGTCTTTGAAGAATGTGGCATCGAGGTGCCTGTTCGTCTGGGGGGCAGGGAGGGCTTGTTCGATCCAGGTGCGGAGGAAGTCCTGCGAGAGATAGAGTTTGGGCGAGGTGTCTGGTTCTGTGAGGGTGAGGCCAACGCCATTGTGGTAGCCTTTGATCTCTCCGAGGTCTTTCCAATTACCGTAGTAAATTTGCCCATCTTTTCGAGTCATGCCGTTTTGGCCGAGGATGAGGTCGTCTGAGATGGTTCTGATATCCAAATAACCGGGGAGGTTCTGCCCATATGCAGAGCTAGAACTGAGTTCTGCATCACTCAAAATATTCGTGAAAGAGCAAGGTCTGCTACTGAATACTGGGCCTTTTCGAAAGATATCACTATTGAGGGCCACGATGTTTTTGGAGTTGAAGGGGTCGCGCTCGATCCGTGAAGCGTCTCCGAATAATGAAAGATCCTGAGAAACCCCAAATTGTTCAGTCGTGACGGTTAGGTAAAAGTGAGCTTCAGTCACCGCGATTTCTCCAGTGGCAGGAAGAGCCAAGCCTTCAAAAAGAGCAATCTCAAGCCGCTGTGTCCAATTGATCCCATCGGTTGAGTCCATGATGAGAATATTATAGGGAGCACCAAAGTTATCGGAGCGGGGGTCTTCAATAAAGCTCAACGCGACGAAGTCGTCAGTAGGAGTTTGAGAAATCACAAGGATGGGGAAGCCGGGGTCGACCGGGACTGACCAATTACGGCCATCAGTGGAGGATGAGACTTTCTCGGTGGTGTAAGCGACTAAGTGCGTGTCCGAGGTGGTAAGTCGGGTGAGGTCAGGGTCGAGGTTGGCGACGTTTGTCCACTGGGCTGCTGCGCAAATCGTGGTGAGCGTAAGAAGGAGGAGTAGGAGTTTCATGGGGGGCGTCGAAGGTGGGCTTGATTCGTGTGAAGGAGCTAATTTTGAATAGATATGAGTTAGGGGGAAAGGAAATTTGGGATGAGCTAGCTGAGATCCTGGATGTCTTGGAGGATTGCCTTGGCTGATGAGCGGCCCTTCAGACCGGATTTTTTGTGGTGATTGATTCGGTCGTCGAGGAGAGATTCTAATTTGGCTAAATCTTCGTCTGGCTCAGCTGGTGAAATTTTCCCTTCGAGGAGATAGTCTTTCATGCTTTTTCCCTGCAAGGCGGCGAGGGCTTTGAGTTTACGGTGGTCTTCTGGGGAGACGTCGATGGAGATTCGGCTCATAATTTTTTTAGATGTGGGAGATTAGCCCACAAACCCACATTTGTGCAGATGTTGTTTTTTGAGTATGGAGGAGGTTGAGGGCGGGGAAGCGGGCTGGAAGCGCCGCTCTCCTTATTCTTGGTTGGGGGAGGGGGGCCTAGCGGCGGCGTTTGAAGCGTTGGCCGGGGAGGGTTTGGACTAGGTTTCTTAATTCTAGTTTCATGAGGATGACGGAGATTTTGTGGCTGGGGAGTTGGGTGGTGTTGACGAGGTCGTCGATGGCGTGGTCGTCGTGGGCGAGGGCTTTGAGGACGGCGTTTTCTTCGTCGGTGAGGTCGAGGTAGGTTTCTGGGGGGCGGGGTTGCTCGTCTGCTGGGGTGGTGAAGTTGAGGTGGGTGAAGTCGTCTAGGATTTGGGAGCCGTCGGTGACGAGGGTGGCTCCATCGCGGATGAGGTCGTGGCAGCCGCTGGAGGTGGGGCGGTCGATGGGGCCGGGGATGGCGTAGATTTGGCGGCCGGCCTCGTTCGCCATGTTGGCGGTGATGAGGGAGCCGGAGCGGGAGGGGCACTCGACGACGAGGAGGGCGCGGGACCAGTTGGCGACGATGCGGTTTCGCTGGGGGAAGGTTTGGCGGTCGGGGGGAGTTTGGAGGGGGAACTCGGAGATGATGGCGCCATGGCCGTCGGCGATTTTTTCGGCGAGGGCGAGGTTTTCGGGCGGGTAGACTTGCATGAGGCCGGAGCCGAGGACGCCGATGGTGCGGCCCTTGGCGGCGAGGGCACCCTCATGCGCGGCGGTGTCGATCCCGCGTGCGAGGCCGGAGATGATGGTGAGTCCGGCGCCGGCGAGTTGGAAGGAGAACTTGCGGGCGGCTTCCCGGCCGTAGTGGGTGAGTTTACGGGAGCCTACGATGCCGATGGAGTTGATGTCGCGTTCTTGGAGTTGGCCCCAGACGTAGAGGATGACGGGGGCTCCGTGGGAGTCGCGGAGGGCGGCGGGGTAGGCGGTGTCTTGCTGGGTGAGGATCTGGATGTTGCGCTCTTTTGCTAAGGCGATTTCGGCGGAGGGGTCGGTGTGGCTTTCCCAGTCGGCGATGAGTTTGGCAATCTCGGGGCCGATGCCTTGGACTTGTTGGAGGGTGGTGTTGGGTTGTTTGAGGGCTTTGGCAGCGGAGCCGAAGTGCTCGATGAGGCTGCGGATTTTGACGGGGCCGGTTTTGGGGAGTTGGTTCAGGGCGATGAGGGCTTCGGCTTCGGTCATGGGAGAAGTTGTAGGTTGGAAGTTGGAGGTCAGCAGTTGGGGGGGGCTATGAAGAGGAGGGTTTCCACTGGGCGAGTTGTGCGGGGAAGGGGCAGTCGTTGCAGTCTGAGAGGTCTTCGAGGCAGAAGTCTTGGTAGACTTGGAGGAGGGCTTGGTGTTGCCAGGCGAATTTGAGGTGGGGCTTGGCGAGGGTGAGGGAGCCAAAGAGGCGCTCGCAGCAGCGTTTGACTTTTTGGTTGGGGGCGGTGGCTCGGATGGCTGCGAAGCGATCCCAGTTTTCTAGGTTGAGGGGGTAGAGGGTGTTGATGAGGAATTCTTCGAGGCGGGACTTGCCGAGGAGCTTGATGGGCTTTGCGGTGCGCTTAGATTGGAGGGTGTGGTGGCGGTCCCAGAAGGGTTCGGTGAGTTCTGTGAGGGTTTTTGATAATTGGGTGAAGGGTGGGTCTTTCCGGGCAAGGGTGGCGAGGGAGCCCCACTGGGCGGCGGCGGTGGAGAGGGCGGCGAGGCGGCGTTGGGGGTGGTTCCCGGGGCGGGTGGCGCGGGTGGACCAGGCGGGGAT
>JALZWJ010000214.1 GCA_023300065.1 Akkermansiaceae bacterium | reverse complement strand
GGATGGACAGTATTAATGAAGCAAGAGCTTAAGAATTGGCGGAAAAAGAGTAAGGCTTCCATTCTCGTGAAGTTGCATCTGGATTTCCAATCGAAGTAAAAATCCTCCCTATGAAAAAAATCAGACGTATCGTTCCGACCTGGCTCCTTTGCTCGATGGTAGCAGGGTGGGGGATTCAATCAGCAGCTGCTGAGACTAAGCCCAATATCATCGTCATCTATACCGACGATCAAGGTTACGGCGATGTCAGTGCTCTGAACCCTGAAGCAAAATTCCAGACTCCTAATCTGGATCGCTTGGTGAAGGAAGGGATCGCCTTCACGAACGGCCACAGCGCTGACTCGGTCTGCAGCCCGAGCCGCTATAGCTTGCTGACAGGTCGTTATCCCTGGCGGACAAATCGCAAGACTGGGGTTTTAGGAGCCGAAGCAAAGTGCATGATTGCAGATGGTCGCATGACCTTAGCCTCCTTACTTCGTGATCAAGGCTACCACACTGGAATGGTGGGGAAGTGGCACTTAGGAATGGACTTCCCCGGTAAGAAGGGGAAGCGAGATTGGTCAAAGCCCACCAAAGACATGCCGCTCGATAAGGGGTTCGACTATTTCTACGGCATCCCAGCCTCTCTCAACTTTGGAGTGTTGGCTTGGTTCGAGGGGCGCCACGCCACGGTTCCGCCCACTGTTTTCACGAGTAAAAAAAAGAATAAGCGTCACTCGGACTATCGCATCATGCCGCCGTATCGCGAAAGGGGTGGTATGGAAATCGCTCCTGACTTCATCGATAATCAATGCCTGACCCGCTTCACCGATAAGTCGATCGAGTGGATGAAAAGCAAGACTGCCGATGCGAAGAAAGGAAAGCCCTTCTTCCTCTACCTCCCTTACACCTCGCCTCATTATCCCGTCTGTCCTTTGCCTAAGTTTCACGGGCAGGGGAAAGCGGGAGCCTATGGCGAGTTCATGATCGAGACGGATCACCACATCGGGCGCATCCTAGATTTCCTGAAATCTTCCGGTCTCGAAGATGATACCATGATCGTCTTTAGCAGTGACAATGGCCCTGAAAGGTCGTGGCCTGCGCGGATTGAGGACTTTGATCACGATAGCCGAGGTGGCTACCGCGAGGGTAAGCGCTCTGTCTACGAAGGTGGGCATCGCGTGCCTTTCCTCGTGCGTTGGCCAAAAGGTATCATGGAGCCCGGGCGTTCTTCTGACAAGCTGGTGGGGCAGGTTGATTTACTAGCAACTTTCGCCGAACTCACAGGCGTGACTTTGCCTGACACGGCAGGTGAAGACAGCCAAAGCTTCGCCGTGATCCTGAAAGATCCCGCAGCAAATCATAAAAGACTCCCTCTCATCAATCGCGGAGAAGGGGAAGATCGCTACTCCATTACCGAAGGGAAATGGAAGCTCGTCTTGCCAACCAAAAAGGAAAAAGCAGAACTCTACGACCTGCAAGCTGATCCCGCAGAAAAGACAAATCTAGCCGCGAGTGATCCGGGGAAAGTCGCCGCTCTGCAAAAGAAAATCACCGAGATCGTCGTGAATGGGAGAACCTCTCCCGGAGCGACTCAGCCGAACGATACCGGCTACTGGAAACAGCTGTCCTGGATGACGGAAGCCGACTTTAAAAACGAAAAATAGAATCCTTATGAAAAACATCACCACTCGCATGTTCATGGTTATCGTCTTAATTTTGAGTCATTTATTTGCTCTGAATCAATCGTTCGCACAGGCTAAATCCCAAAGCCCAATCGAGAAACATCCTCGGGCACTGGGCTTTCAGCCGGATAAGACGGTGGAATTTTTTCAACCCGCTAAAGGCTCACCCCTGAAGTTGGATTTTTTCTTCCCCGAAGATCACAAAACCGATGAAAACAAGGGCTGTATCATTCTCTTTTTTGGTGGTGGCTGGAATCGCGGCGACACCTCACAATTCTATGGATACGCTAAGTATTTTTCATCGAGAGGCTTAGTCGCCATCTCGGCTCAATACCGAACCAAGCACACCCATCAAGCGAGTCCCAGAAATTGCGCGGAAGATGGTAAGACCGCGATCCGCTACGTCCGCTCCCGCGCAAAAGAGTTCGGAATCGACCCCGAAAAAATCGCGGTCGGCGGTGGCTCAGCGGGTGGTCATGTTGCCGCAGCTTGCGCGATGTGCCCCAAGATCGATACAAAACCAAACAGTAAAGTCTCTGCCCTTCCGAATGCCTTGATGCTTTTTAACCCTGTCTACGACAATGGCCCGAATGGATTTGGGCATAATCGTATCAAAGACTACTGGGAAGAAATCTCGCCCATTCATAACATTCGTGAAGGACTCCCACCGACGATTTCATTTTTTGGTGATCGCGATAGTCATGCCCCAGTTGCCACCATTAAGAGATTTCAGAAGAAGATGGAAGAAGCAGGAAACCAGTCTGCATCGCATATCTACAAAGGCCAAGTTCATGGCTTTTTTCACATCTCAACGGGCGGCCGAAAAGTGTTCGAAGACGTGCTCACGAAGGCCGATGCCTTTTTGGTGAAGAACGAGTTCATTACCGGAAATGACCATGTCTCGGAGTGGACTGAGAAGGCGATTGCGGGACTCCCCAAAAAGGAAGCAAAGAATAAGAGTCGTGACTGACTCAAAAAAAAATCTTAAAAAATTCAAAATGAACCGAATGAAATACTTAGGCCTCAGCATTGCCATTTTCTTCTCCTCACATGGTTTTGCAGAAGAACCAGTGAAGGAATCACGGCCCAACATCATCTTCATCATGACCGATGATCAGGGCTATGGCGATCTCGCCTGCCATGGTCACCCTTTTTTAAAGACTCCAAATCTCGATAAGCTCCATGCCGAAAGCGCGAGATTTACCAACTACCACGTCAGCCCGACTTGCGCCCCGACCCGAGCGGCACTCATGTCCGGTCGTAATCCTTTTGAAGCAGGAGTGACTCACACCATTTTGGAACGTGAGCGCATGGCTCTCGGCCTGCCTACTGTCGCAGAAACTCTGCAGAAAGCGGGCTATGCCACCGGGATTTTTGGGAAATGGCACCTCGGAGAAACCGATCCTTACCAGCCTGAAAGTCGAGGTTTCGATGAAGTCTTCGTTCACGGAGCGGGCGGAATTGGGCAGCGCTTTAAGGGCAGTCAGGGGGATGTTCCCGGGAACAAATATTTCGACCCCACGATCCGTCACAATGGTAAATTTGTGAAGACAAAGGGCTACTGCACCGATGTTTTCTTCCAAGAAGCGCTGGGCTGGATTCGTGAGCAAAAGGAGCAGCCCTTCTTTGCCTACATCCCTACCAATGCACCTCATGGTCCCTTCATCGTAGGGGATGATTACAGGGAAAAATATCAGGGAAAAGTGAAGGACGAGAAAACGGCCTCCTTCTTTGGTATGATCACCAATATCGATGATAACGTAGGTTTGTTAGTCAAGAAGCTGGAGGAATGGGGCTTGGCCAATAACACACTGCTCATCTTCACGACCGACAACGGGAGCGCCAAAGGATCACGGATCTATAACGCAGGGATGAAAGGCGGAAAGGGCACGATCAACGAAGGCGGGTCACGGGTCCCTCTCTTTTTCCGACTCCCTGGCACCACGAAGCCGGGACAGGACTTTCGCCAACTCGCACGGCACATCGACATCTTCCCAACCCTTGCCGAAGTGGCCGGGGCGGATATTTCAGATCTCAAGCTAGAGGGCCGCAGTCTATTTTCTCTTCTCAAGAATCCAAAGGCGGAGTGGGCCGAACGGCATCTTTATTTTCACTCCGGTCGCTGGGCCAAAGCTGGAATGGAAGGCGTTCATGGAAAGGGAGATCCTAATCCAGATGTCCACAAGTATGGAAAATTTGCGGTAAGGAATGAAAAATGGCGACTCGTAGGTCAGGAGACCCTCTATGATATCGAGAACGATCCCGGAGAGAGAACCAACGTCATCAAAGATCACCCGGAAGTGGTGGCGGAATTGATGCAAGCCTACGAAGGGTTTTGGAAAAAGGCCCGCCCGCTTATGGTAAATGAAGATGCCTCACTCGATGTCGAGAAGCCCTTTGAAGCTAGCTATCTAAAGCAGAAAGCTGAAGGCGGCATCCCAGCGTGGATCGCTCCGAAGCTTTAAAATGAAAATCCTGAGAAAATGGCTCACTAAAATCACCCTCATCACCGCCTGCCTCCCTGCGGGCGCACAAGAGGGGCAGCCGTCCTTGCCGCTCAAGGCTAGCCGTCCAAACATCGTCTACGTCCTGACCGACGACCAAGGCATGGGCGACCTCTCTTGCATGGGAAACCCCTATCTCAAGACTCCCAACATCGACGCCTTTTATAAAAAATCCACCCGCTTCACCCAGTTCCAAGTCAACCCCACCTGCACTCCAACTCGCGCCGCCCTCATGAGCGGTCGGCCTCCCTTTGCCGTCGGCGTCTCCCACACCATCCTCTGCCGCGAGCGCCTCGCTCTCGACGTCACCACCTTCCCCCAAGCCATCCAAAAGGCCGGATACAAAAACGGCATCTTCGGCAAGTGGCACCTCGGTGACGAAGGCGAAGAATACCTCCCAAATAATCGCGGGTTCGATGAAGTCTTCATCCACGGCGCAGGAGGACTCGGCCAAGAAGTCTTTGGCGACTTCATCGGTAACAAGGATGCCAAATACTTCGACAACCTCATCCTCCACAATGAGACCGTCGTCAAAACGAAAGGCTTCTGCACCGATGTCTTCTTCCAAGCCGCCCTCGGCTGGATGAAGGAGCAGATCGAAGCCAAGCAACCCTACTTCTCCTACATCTCTCTCAACGCCCCTCACGGCCCCTTCTTTGCCCCGCAAGAAAACATCAAGCGCTTCAAAGACCTCGGCTTCGATGGAAAAGCCGCCGCCCGCTATGGCATGATCGAGAACATCGACACCAACTTCGGGCTCCTCATGAAGAAGCTCGAAGAGTGGAACCAACTCGAAAACACCCTCGTCATCTTCATGACTGACAACGGCATGTCCATGGGCCGCTTCAAAGTGAACGGGAAACAAGAAACCGCCTTCAATGCCCACATGAAAGGCACCAAAAACTCCCTCTGGGAAGGCGGCACCCGTGTCCCGTCGTTCTGGTATCTCAAAGGAAAAACCAAAGACGGAACCGACATCCCCGCCCTCGCCGCCGACATCGACTTCTACAAAACCTTTTGCGCCCTCACCGGAGCCAAAGTCCCCGAGAGTAAGCTCCCCCCCGGAGGCCGCTCACTCCTCCCTCTCCTCGAAAACCCCTCCGCAGCATGGGCCGACCGCACCCTCTTCTTCAACAAAGGCCGCTGGGGCACCAAGGGCCTCACCAAAGAGAAAGCAAAATTCGTATGCGCCGTCCGCACCCAGAAATGGCGCCTCGTCCACAACGAGCAACTCTTCGACGTCAACAATGACCTCATGCAGGAAAACGACCTCGCCGCCAAGCACCCCAACGTCGTCGCAAAACTCCAAAAAGAATACGAAGACTGGTGGCAATCCGTCCAAGCTCCTCTCGCCATCAACGAAGGATTAAAAACACCTAAGCAAGGTGACTACTTCCTCCAAATCCTCCAAGCGAAACAGCTCAAAGAAAAGGGCATCCCCAGCTGGGTCCCCGAAACTCCATAGCGCCTATAAACTCCATCACTCTTCCCCGCCCCCC
>JALZWJ010000213.1 GCA_023300065.1 Akkermansiaceae bacterium | reverse complement strand
GTTTGTGGATGGGGTGTTTCGGGCGAGCCGAGAGAGGTTTGGGCCGAAGCGGAAGGATGGTGCGCGGAAGCCGCGAGGGGCGTTGGGTGAGATGGCGGGGGAGATTTGGTCGTTGCGGGATTTGAAGGATGGTTGAGAGGTGGTTTAGCGCCCTCAAGCGCGGGAAGATTTACGATGAATCTGAGAGGTGGGGATTAAGATTGCCAGATTAAGATTACCAGACGATTTGGAAGCGGACGATTTGGACGGGGTAACCACTCCTTTGACTTTGGTTAGAATCTCCATCGCTGGAGCGATTTTTTTAGATTCAAGAGTAAGGGTTTCGATGACGTTACTGAGAGTTTGATTTTTTTTTCCAAGCTTTGCAAAGCCAGACGAAAGGAATCCGGGCCTCTGTCTCTCTAGGTTTTTATTCGCGAGAGTTCTGAAACTGCGGACCTTACTTTGGGATTAAAACTCATGGTTGCGAGGTTTTTGCATTCTTGAGTTTCTCTAGCTTGTGTTGGGCGGTGGTTTTTGAGACGTAGAGATTGGAAACAACAACTGGAGCTATGATTGAAACACTGGACTGGATTATTATTGGGGCTTCTCTTGCGATCAGCTTGGGAATCGGCTGGTGGGCGGCGAAGAAGAACCAGGGGACTGCGGAGAGTTTCTTTTTAGCGGGTCGCTCGATGCCTTGGTGGTTGTTGGGCGTGTCGATGGTTGCGACGACCTTTGCGGCAGATACTCCGACTTTGATCACGGATTGGGTTCGGACGGATGGGGTTTCGAAAAACTGGCTTTGGTGGTCTTTTGTTTTCTCTGGGCTCTTAACGACTTTTGTCTTTGCTCGTCGATGGCGGAGGGCAGGGGTGATGACGGATGTGGAGTTTTATGAACTTCGGTATTCCGGAATGGGGGGGCGATTTTTGAGAGGATTTCGTGCTCTTTATTTGGGGCTATTTTTTAATGTGTTCATCATTGCGATCGTGTCGCTCGCAGCGATGAAGATTATGGGGGTGTTGATCGGGATTTCGCCAATGCAGACGATCTTGATCGGAGCAGGTGCGACGATGCTTTACAGTGTGGCGGGAGGATTGCGTTCGGTTTTACTGGTAGACTTTTTCCAATTCGCGCTTGCGATGATCGGGTCGGTGGCGGCGACTTATTACATTTTAAATATGGAACAAGTGGGTGGCTTGGAGGGCTTGTTTGCGAATGAAGCGGTGCAGGCGAAGATGAGTCTTGTTCCTTCGACGACGGATGCTTGGGTGGCGCTCTTTATTATTCCGATCGCGATCCAGTGGTGGACGGCTTACTATCCAGGGGCTGAGCCTGGCGGTGGTGGATATATTGCCCAGCGTATCATGGCGGCGAAGGATGAAAGACATGCTACAAAGGCGAGTCTCTTCTTCAACGTGGCTCATTATGCTTTAAGGCCGTGGCCTTGGATTCTAGTCGCGCTTGCTTCGTTGGCGGTTTTTCCGACGCTAGAGTCGATTGGGGTGGCATTCCCGCATTTGGCGGAGGATAAGTTGGGGCACGATGCGGCTTATCCTGCGATGGTGGCACAGTTGCCAGTGGGTCTTAAGGGCTTGGTTTTGGCTTCGTTGATTGCAGCCTATATTTCGACTCTTTCCACGCAGATTAATTTGGCGTCGTCTTATTTGACCAAAGATTTTTGGACACGGTTCGTTGAGCCAAAAGCTTCGGATAAGAAGCAGGTGATGGTGGGGCGGGTTATGAGTGCGATTGTTTTGGTTTTGGGTTCTTTGGTGGCTCTCATGCTGACGAATGCGGCTCAGATTTTTAATATTATCCTGATGTTCGGAGCAGGGACAGGCTTGGTGTATCTGTTGAGGTGGATTTGGTGGCGCGTGAATGCTTGGAGTGAGATTTCAGCGACGGTAGCGGCTGTGATTTCGGCATACCTCTTTACGAGCAAGACGGATATTCCTTTTGCGGATCCATTTGGTTGGGCTGTGGCGATGGGGCCGTGGGTTTATGTTGGGCCAGTGATTTTGACGACTGCGGTTTGGTTGGTTGTAACTTTTTTGACTGCACCAGAGTCTCAGAATACTTTAGCGAGGTTTGCGGATAAGACTTCGCCTCCGGGGAAAGGGTGGGATCGTTTTCGAACGACTCAGCATGATCCAGCTGAGCCTTCGGTGGGAAGTGACTTGATTAAGGTCTTCTTTGGTAGTGCCGCAATTATTATGGTGCTGCTTGGGACGGGGTTTGTGCTTTATGGCGATTACTTCCAAGGCTTCCTCTTAGTTGTAGGCGGAGGGCTGATCCTGAGCCAGTTGTTCAGGGAGGTTTCTAAAGAGAGCTAGGCACGGAAAAGGCCTTGGGTTCTTGTTGAGTGACGCGATTTGACGCTGCCTCGAATGAGGCGAGAGCTTTAGAGTTTTAGAGCTTTTTAGAATGCCAGACGATTTTTTGGATGGACGATTTTTTGGACGGTTTGCGTTTGCGGGGTCATTTGATCAGTCGGGATTCAGGCTTATGACGGCCATGAAGGCGGCGTGGCGTGAGGCGCTAGTTCCGGCATCGGAGACTGCTTAGGAGCGGCTGACTAAGGTGTGCCAAGGGGCGAGGGTCTTGGTTGTGCGTTGTGCGTTGTGCGTTGCGGATCATCGCTGGAGTCGACGGGGGGGGAGTGGTGCGGAGGCCGACGGAGAGCGAGAGCCTTCAATTTTTCGATCCCTTTTTCTTCGCCTTGGTGATGTGCGGGGGGCGGAGGTAGAAGGCTTCGGTGGGGGTGTTGAGGAGGGTGTTTTGTTCCTCGGGGGTGCGGGTGAGCCATGAGGCGAGGAGGCCGCCGGCGGTGGAGGTGCTTTCGGTGCAGAGAAGTTCGGCGGGGAGGCGGTCGGGGGACTCGAAGGTGACCATGGGGTGGGAGTTTGGGTTGTCTGTGGTGAGGGCTTGGAGGAAGTCGGCTTTTTCTAGCAAGCGGGGTGGGGCTTGGGCGCGGCCATTGAGGACGGGCATGAGGAAGTAGCTGCCACGGCGGGCATCGCCGATGGCGTAGAGTGAGGGATGTTGTGACGCTTCGGTGACGCCCTCGAAGGAGCAGAGGCCAGCGACGCGGCAGCCGTGGGTTTGAGCCAGTGCCTGAGCGGCGGCGATGCCGACGCGGGCCCCGTTATAGCTCCCGGGGCCGGTGCCGATGATGATGGCGGAGAGCTGGGCGCCGGTGGGGAGCTCGGTGAGGATGTCTTGAAGGGGGGCGAAGAGGTCGCACTCTTGGGAGCGCTCGCTGGTGAAGTCGCGGCGCGCGACGGCCTCTCCATCACGTGCGAGAAGGAGGGTGGCGGAGGCTACGGTTGTTTCGAGCGCTAGGATCCATTCGTGGTTCACGGGTGAGAGTGTGAACAGACACTTAACTCTCTTAAACTAAAAAACTAAGCCTCCCTTGCGGGAAACCCTTGCGCGGACGCAAGACGCCCCGTATCCATTGATCGAATTTTTACCACCTAGAATATTTTTTATGTCTGATTACGCCAAAGGTCTTGAAGGAGTTATTGCTAATGAATCCGCACTCTCAAACGTGGAAGGTCTGGAAGGACGCCTTTCTTACCTCGGCTACTCGATTGATGAGCTGGTAGAGAACTGCTCGTTTGAGGAGGTCACTCACCTGCTCCACCGTGGCAAGCTCCCTAATGTTGCGGAGCTGGCGGTGTTTGAAAAAACTCTTCGTAGTAACCGCGAGATCCCACAGGGTGTCATTGATTTCCTAAAAACCGCTCCTAAGGATGCGAACCCGATGGACATTCTCCGCACGGCGGTCTCCATGCTCGGTCACTATGACAAGCGTGCTAAGGTAGGTGAGCCGGATCAAGAGGCGAACCGCGAGGTCGCTCTTTCGCTCTGTGCTCAGACTCCAGTGATTGTGGCATACTACCACCGTGCTCGTCAGGGCTTGGAGCTGCTCCCAGTGCGTACGGACCTTTCTGAGTCTGCTCACTTCCTCTATCTCATGACGGGTGAGGAGCCTAAGGCGGCTGCGGTTAAGACTCTCGATGTGGCTTACACGATTCACGCTGATCACGGCATGAATGCTTCGACTTTCTCAGCTCGTGTGACGGTGGCGACTCTCTCTGATTTCTATTCTGCGATGACTTCCGCAGTGGGCACGCTCAAGGGCCCACTTCACGGTGGCGCGAATGAGGGTGTGATCAAGATGCTCAATGAGATCGGCTCGCTGGATAAGGTGGATGCCTTCGTCGAAGACTGCCTCGTGAATAAGAAGAAGATCATGGGGATCGGCCACCGGGTTTACAAGGTGCTGGACCCACGTGCTCCGCATCTTCAGAAGATGGCGATTAAGCTGACTGAGGAACTTGGTGAGACCAAGTGGATCGACATGTCTGAGCGCATCGCGACCATTATGCGTGAGCGTAAGGGGCTGAATGCGAACGTCGATTTCTACTCCGCGACGGTTTACTACTCGCTCGATATCCCAACTGACCTCTTCACTCCGATTTTTGCGATTGCACGGATGGCGGGCTGGACCGCACAGGTTTTGGAGCAGCTTGAGGACAACCGCCTCTACCGTCCGTTGACGAAGTATGTCGGGCCAACTGAGCTTTCTAAGGTGATTCCAATCGAGGAGCGCTAGGCTGAGGCTGCGAATAATTTACAAAAAGGGCCGAGCGTTTTGCTCGGCCCTTTTTTTGTGGGTGAGTGGATCTTAGAGGCCTACGACTTTGCGCCAGGTTTGGGCCATGAGGGAGTGGCCGGAGAAGGTGGGGTGGACGCCGTCGCGGGCCCAGTGTTGTGGGGTGGTGCCGGCGGCGATGGCGTTGTCGAACATGGTTTGGAAGGGGACCCAGAGGGTTTTGTTCTTTTCGGCGACTTCTTTTGCGGCGGCGCGGCGTTCGTCGAATTCGGGGAACCAGCTGTCTTTGACGGCTCCGCATTTGAGGGCGAAGGGCTCGCAGATGACGATGGTGGTTTTGGGGGATTTGCGTTTGGTTTCTTTGATGAGGTCGTGGAAGCCATCGAGGTAGTCTTGGACGGTGCCGTCGTATTTCCCGTTCATTTTATGCCACATGTCGTTGACGCCGATGAGGATGGAGAGGACGGCGGGTTTGAGGTCGAGGGTGTCCTTTTTCCATCGAGCTTGGAGTTGGGGGACTTTGTGTCCGCTGATGCCGCGGTTGTGGATTTGGAGATCGAGGTCGGGGTGGGCGCCGAGGAGAGCTGAGCCGATGAAGAGGGGGTAGCCGCGGCCGAGGGCGGCTTGGTCGTTGGGTTTGGCTTGGCTCTTTTTGTCACGGCCGGCGTCGGTGATGGAGTCGCCCTGGAAGAGGATGACTGAGCCTTTCTTAAGGGTGGGTGGTTTTGGTTTTGATTGAGCGGTGGAGGCGGATGGCAGGAGGGCGGCTCCGGTGGTGAGGGCGGATGCGGTGAAGAGGTGACGGCGATTCATGGTAGGAGGGTTTATAGGTTAAGCATGCTGTGGGTTGCGAGGCCATTGTTGAGGGCATGCATCCAGACGGGGACCCAGAGGTTGCCGGTTTTCTCGCGGGCGATGCCGAGGACGAGTCCGAGGCAGAAGATGTAGGCAATGATGACGGCGGGGTATTGGACATGGAGGATGGCCCAGAAGAGGGAGGTGAGGAAGAGGGTGCCGGGGAGGGCTAGGCGGGAGGCGCGCCAGCCTCGCCAGACGGCGCCGCGGAAGATGAATTCTTCAACAAGGGGGGCGCCGATGCCGACGCCTAGGTAGAGGAGGATGGGGTGTTGAGTGGATTGGCCCATGGCGACCATGGAGTCGTCGGGGCCATCGACTCCGAGGTGGGGTCCGATGAGGCCGAAGAGGAGTGAGCAGGCGATGGTGGCAGCACCCCAGACGGGCCAGTGCCACCATTTGGTTTTGGTGTTCCCTAGATATTCCCACCCAGTCCAGCCGGGTCGGAGCTTGCCGATGAGCCAGCAGGCGGGGCAGATGAAGAAGATGGTGGTGAAGGCGATGATGCCGATAATGTCGCCATCGGTGGTGAAGTCGGCGAGGGATTTTTGGAGTTTGGTGGGGTCGAGATCTGAGTCGATGGCGCCATTGACGCCTAGGGCAATGCCGAAGCCGATGGACATGATGATCTGCCAGGAAATGAAGAGGACGATGGCCCAGAGGAGAGTCCACCAGCCGTTCCATGGGGTTCTTTTGAGGGGATCGAGTGCTGGGAGCGGAGGGGGGGATACTCGCGGTGGGATGTAGGGGTTGTCCGACATTGGTTTGGGGGAGGTTCAGGTTTTTGGGGGGGATGTTGAAGGTTTAAATTTGGGGGTTGGTGGATGGTGGATGAATGGTGGCTTGGTTGAGGGATTTTTGAACCATGGAATACACGGATGACACGGAATGGTTGTGGGGCTTAGGATCTGCAATCGGGCTAAAGCCAAATCTCCGTGGGGTGGTGTGGGGGAAAGGGGCTGGTGTTTTTTTGGTGGGGTGGGCAAGGTTCTGGAATGTTACGTGTGAATGGTGAGTTGGTTGATCAGGAGTTGGTGGAGGAGACCTTCAATCGGGTGAAGGGGGCGGAGGAGCAGCGAATTCAGGGGGAGTGCTGTGAGCGGGATGGGGAGTTTTAT
The DNA here is from genome assembly GCA_023300065.1 of Akkermansiaceae bacterium. Taxonomy (GTDB): domain Bacteria; phylum Verrucomicrobiota; class Verrucomicrobiia; order Verrucomicrobiales; family Akkermansiaceae; genus SW10. The sequence goes on along the minus strand of JALZWJ010000213.1, from coordinate 4,507 downwards.
GAGCAGGCGGAGCAGGAGGTGGCGGACTCGATTTTGATCGCGCAGGAGGCTGAGAAGAGGTTTGAGGAGATTCCGGAGGAGGAGATTAAGCCGAGGCTGAAGGAGGTGATCGATGCTTACCGAGAGAATGGGGCGTCTTGGGAGATGTTGGATAAGCAGCGCGATATGATGCGGCATGAGATTGCGGCGTCGATGCGGATGGAGAAGTTGATTTCTGAATTACTGGGGGCTGACAACCAGGTGAGTGCGGCTGAGGTGGAGGTTTTTTATGAGGAGCACCGAGATGAATATCGATCTCCGGCGGAGGTGCGGAGTCTGCATGTGATGAAGACGTTGAATGAGAATACGACGGCGCCGGAGGTGTTCGCTAAGATGTGTGGCCTACGTGAGGAGGTGCTGGAGAGCGGCGATTTTTTAGAGCCAGCGGGGCGGGAGACTGAGAAGACGACCGGGAAGGTGGACTTAGGATGGATCACGCTGGATCGGCCGACAAATCCCTTTGAAGCGGCGCTGTTTTCAATGAGGGTGGGGGAGGTTTCGCCGGTGATGGTTTATGAGCACGCGATGCATTTGGTAAAAGTGGTGGAACGGAAGGAAGAGGAGGTAGTGCCACTGGCGGAAGTAAGAGAGGAGCTAGAGAATAGGGCCTTGGCGCGGAAGCGACGAGGCGCGCTACAGGGGTTGGCGAGGGAGCTGCGAGAGACGGCGGTGATTGAAAAAGTGGGGAAAGGCTAATGTGAGAGAAAGATCGACATGGGAAGGTGGGGAGGTGATTACTAAGCCATGGAATTTCGATCCCTTTTCTTTCCCGCTTTCCCTGCTCTGACGGTCGGTGCGGCATCGGGACAAGATGCCTTGAAGTATCGCTTCCAGCTCTACCAGGAGGAAGGGGATCGGATCGGGGTGGAGTCACATTATCTGGATTACGAGCATCGCTGGGGGAAGACGAAGGCGAGCGTGCGTTTAGCGATCGATACTTTAAGCGGGATGACTCCGACAGGGACGCATGCGGTGGGAGATGATACGGACTTCCTCTTCCAGCAGATTGACGATGAGCGGAAGGTGGTGGTGGCCACGATTGAGCATGAGGTTGATGATTACACGCTGAGCTTTGAGTATGCGCATAGTGAGGAGGAGGACTATCGGTCGAATGCGGTGACGGCGAGGGTCAGTCGACAGTTTAATCAGAAAAATACGACGGTAACGGGAGGGGTGTCATTTGCCTTTGATGAGGTGTTGGCATCACCAACTGGTGGGACGAGTAATTTTGAAGATGAGGATAAGGATACGTTTGATTTGAGTGTTGGGGTTTCTCAGATTCTGGGGCCAAATACGCTCTTAGATTTTAACGCTGGTTATGGCCGGAGTGAGGGGTATCTCTCAGATCCTTATCGCCGGATTTCTCAGATTAGGGATTTTGTGGTGATCTCTCCATTCGGGGGGGAGCAAACGATTACGAACACTTTGAATTTTGCGGAGAACCGGCCTGATGAGCAGGATCGGTTTGTGGCCAAGTTGAACTTGCGGCACTATTTTGAACAGGCTGGTGCGGCATTGAATGGGTCTTACCGGTTCTTTGCGAATAACCATGGTCTGCAGGGGCATACCTTTGAGCTGAAATGGATTCAGCAGGTGAATCCGCAGCTGAGTGTGACGCCGTATTTACGATATTATCGACAGAGCGCGGCTGATTTTTATTTTCCGACCCTGACTGGGACGGGGATCGATGGGACTGGTTTGATCGATGGGAGTGGGGAAAATTATTCTTCGGATTACCGGATCTCTGAGCAGGAGGCTCTGACTTACGGGGTGCGAATGGCTTGGGAGCTGCGGAGTAATGTGATCCTAGATTTACAAGTGGAGAGATATGAGATCAATGGCCTCGATTCAGACACGCCGGATTCATTTTTCCCGACCGCAAATGTGATTTCAGCGGGCATTCAGTGGAGTTTCTAATTCAGTAATTCAGTGATGGCGGAGAATCTCACAGCGGGTCTCTTTCGGCTTAAGTTTCAGGCGCTGGGAACGGTGTGCGAGGTGCAGTTCCGGACGGAGTCGGTAGAGGCGGCGAAGGATTATCGTAAGGCAGCTTTAGGGTGGCTACGTGAGTTTGAGGCTCGGTGGTCGAGGTTTAAGCCGGAGAGCTTGTTGTGTAGAATTAATGCGGAGGCGGGGCGCCGAGCGGTGGAAGTTTCGGAAGAAGATGAGGAGATTTTAAGGCTTTGTGATCATACTTACCGGGTGACGGATGGCTTGAATGACCCGACGTCACTTCCGATGACTACTTTGTGGGATGAGGCTGGTAAGAGGAATTGCTTGCCGAGTGAGGAGAAGGTTTTAGAAGCGAAGGAGTTGGTGTCTTGGCCATCGGTGGAGTGGGGGAGTGGTGAGGTGTTTTTACCGGAAAAGGAGATGGCTTTGGAGATTGGTGGATTTGGGAAGGAGTATGCGGTGGACCGCTTGATCGGTGAAGCCAAGCGCTTTGGCATCAAAGATTGTTTGGTAGATTTAGGCAGGGATGTGGCTGCCATCGGAACACCTCCGCAGGGGGAGGCTTGGGTGCTGGGTGTGGAGGATGCGAGGGTGGAAAACGGATCAGCCTATCGATTAGCAGTGAGTGGAAAAGGTTTGGCGACCTCGGGGAATGGAAGGCGATTTCGGATGATTGGAGGGGAGAAATTCGGTCATATCATCGATGTGCGCACTGGCCGGCCAGCGGAAACAGAGGTCCTGACTTCCTCGTGTTTGGCAGATGACTGTTTGACAGCAGGCCTTCTTGCGACGACTAGTTGTGTGTTAGGACTGGCCGCCGGGATGGAATTGATCGATCGAAAATTCGGTGTTGAAGCAATTTTGCAGGGGTCCTCGGAAACACTTTTTAGCTCAAAAATTCACCACTATGTCCTTAGCACTTAAACTATTAGCGATTTGCGCGTTTATTTTGCCTTCTTGTACGAATGTATCTACTCCGGCGGAGCGCAAAAACTTGGCGGCCAAGGTAATGGCACCAGGGCGGGATTCATTGGGTGATGCCATGTCGGACCATATGTATTTTTCACGAGAAGCATCTCAGGGAGGTAACGGAATCGGTGGTGGTGGTTGTGGCTGTAATTAATTTTATGAAATATCGGATCGCGTATGAAAGAACGGTAAATGTGCTAGCGAGTAGCCTCGCGATGGTTGCGCAGCGTTTGCCTTTTCTGAAGAGCCTGACTCCGATCTTCGGGGCGACAGGTGGGGTGAACTTGGCTGCCCCCTTAACGGTCACCTTCGTGGGCACTCACGCCCTGTCTGGCCAGTCAGTGACGATTGTTCCGCAGGATGGCGCCAGTGAGACTGCTACGGTCACTGTGGGTGATCAGTTCTCTTGGCGGTTTGTGGTGAGTCAATACGTGTTGCGCGCGGCAAGTGCCAATACTGATGGCGTGCTAGAGACTTTGCCTGAGGGGCTTTCGTTTTTCGGCCCTGATAACGGGAGTGGGACGATCTTCTTGGCGGGTATTCCAACGGTTCCCGGGGAGTATGAAATTACGATTTTTGGATACCGTTTTGAGAATCGGACCCGTGGAACGACGGCTCCGTATTTGCTGACTCTGACCGTCGACCCCGGGGTGGAAGAAGATCCGTTTGCGTTTTTTCTCACTGAGTTTTGGGCAGGCAGCGATTTAGACGATCCTGCCTTAGTCGCGCCGACGGCGGATCCAGATGGAGACGGGATTACCAATGAGATGGAGTTTGTTTTAGACCTCGATCCGACGAAACCGGAGACGATGCCAGGGACCTTTGGGATTGATCCGGATGATGCCACGAAGATGCGTTATGCGATCCCGCTAAATGTGGCGGCCGGTGCGTTGGCAGTGAGCTTTGAAGAAGGGAGTGACCTTGAGGCGGATTGGCAAGATGTGGCTAGCGAGAATGTGACCCGCACAGACGCCGCGATCGTGCTGAGTATCCCGATTGTTGGGAAGAAGTTCTACCGCCTTAAGGTGATGTTGGAGTAATAGGCACTGGTGAAATCGTCGGTAATCAAGAATTAGAATAATTCCAAATTAGGGCTTGAACCACCTAAGAATGGATCTAGCTTTCGGCCGTCCATGATCTCTCTCGCTCAACATACAAACCCTAATCCTGCGGAGTTTCCAGCAGAGTTAGAGGGGCTTCGTATGACCAAGCAGCGGCGTGAAGTGCTGGCGGTCGTTTTGGCAAAACGGGATCACCCTACGGCGAACGATATCTTCAGCCGGGCTCAAAAGCGGATGTCTTCCATCTCGCTCGCAACAGTTTATAACTGCCTTGAGGCCCTCGTGAGCCATAATTTGGTCCGTCAGGTCAATCTTGAGCGTGAGTCATCCCGCTACTGCCCGAATTTGACGGATCATTGCCATTTTCACGACGAGACATCTGGAAAAATCCACGACGTTGTCTTTAAAGAGGGAGTTAAGCTTGAAGATATCCTCGAACTCCCTCAAGGAACCAAAATCAGTCATCTCGAAATCAGCCTGAAAGG
>JALZWJ010000212.1 GCA_023300065.1 Akkermansiaceae bacterium | reverse complement strand
GGTAGGTGACGATTTGGTCATCCACTGGCAAGCTGTATTCATCCAAGAAAACGTCTTTTGGCACACCGCTCACGGAAGTGATGGGGCCTGAAGGGACAAGTCGGACGATGTCTGGCTCATCGGGAATCGGGATCATGGCCAACCCTTCACCAAGCAGAGTGAGTTTCAGGAGCTTCGCAATGTCCCTCCGAGTCAGAGGCCCACTCATCGTGAAGGAGACCTCAGACTGAGCGACTGCATTACTCATGATGACGCGCTTCCCACTATTTTCCTCATAAATCTGAGCCGCTGCGAGAGCAGTGATATTGGCCTCATTGATCTTATCACCAGCGGCGACACGGAGTTCATTTGGGTCCACGCTGCGCAGGCTGCGGCCTAAATTAAAAGCCGGAGGCGCGGGGCGATCTGAAACAAGGGAAGGTAGTGGCTCTGGAATCCCTGGCTGAGGAAGCACCGAACCGGGAGCGGGAGGCTCTTGCGCAAAGGCGCCTAGAGAGAGACCGAAAAGTAATGTGAGAGAACGTTTCATTAAAAAAAAGTGGGAAGTTAAAAGAGTTATTTTGTAGGACGAGGAACGTAGCGAGTGCGCTTGGACTTTGTCGTCGTGTCGTTTGTTGCACTCGTTGTTGTTGTGCCGCCGTTGGAGCCTGTGGTGGGTCTTGGCACCGACCCAGGTCTCGTGGGGGTGGTGGTTGAGGTTCTGGTTCTGGTTCCTGGAGTGGTGCGCCCGGGAGTCGGTGGTTGGCTTCCTCCCGTTCTCCCCGTTCTCCCCGTGGGGGTCCGGTTGCCAGTAGTGCTTCGGTTCCCCGTGGTGGGACGGCGAGCAGCGCTACCCGAGGGGCCTGCAATCTTTTTGAGGACGAGGAACTTGGGATCAAAGCGGACCTCGCCCACATCATTCCCTTTTTGGAGCGTTACCACCGAGTGCTTGAGGTAGTTTCGATCTTGAACGACTTTCTTCACGGAAAATCCGAGTTCACTGGCTTCTGGACTCGGAATCCTGAGGCGAGAACGGTCCTTGATGTTCATGATCTGAACTTCGGTCTTTCCGACATATTTAGTCAGCCCCACCAGAACCCAATCTGGGAGATCCGTCGGTTCTTTTTCTTTCACAATCGGCGGAGGAGGATCCGTGATCGCAGACCGGAGGTAGAGGTCTTTGTAGCGATCTGAACGGTGAGTTTTCGGAGGAGCCGCGAGGGCTAGACCACTCGTAAAGAGGGTCAGGAGGAGGGCATTGAAAAACTTCATAAATTTGGGTTGGTTTAAGGGGTAACTTCCGTGGGGGTGATAATCCATTTCTCGACCTCAACTTGGCATTCGATGCGGTGGATATCGCTCTTTTTAGGCCTAATTTCCATCTTCGTCACCACTTGTCGCTGGTTGACGAGGTGGATGCTGGTGAGCCAAGAAAAGACGTCGCGCTCCATGCCAGTGACTTTGAAAAGAACACGGACGCGATCATAATGTTCACCGCCTTGGAAAGGGAGGATACGGGAGTCACGAACCTCAAGTTTACGAGCACTGGCTTGTTTCCGGATGAGGGCCTGAAGCTTAGACTGAGCAACCTGCGGAGTGGTCTCCGCAACGCCAGAGCGCTCTAACCACTTGATTTCTGGTTCGTATTCCTCACTCAGGGCTAACACTTGCTCTGCGGCCTTCCGTTTAGACTCAGCAGCCTGGACCGCACTCTCCGCTTTACGGATCTGAGGGCTATAGAAATTAGTGTAAGCGACAAAGTTCAGAATGATGAAGAGAGCAACCCCAAGAAAGGCGAGTAGATTTTTTTCACGTGTGGTCATAATGGTCTGAGCTTACTGGGTTGCGGTTCCGGTAAAGATAAAAGTCAGTTTACCCGTTCTTTTGTCTATCGTTTCTGGAGGAATGTTCCACTTGAAGCTTAGACCCTTTAGATCCTCACTATTTCGTAAACTTCCCGTAAACTTAGGAATTTCTTGCTGATGTTCTTGTTCCGCTTGTCCTTCTAAAACGATTTCACGAGCCACGACGAGGTCGCCATCGATTTCACGAAATTGATTCACAACGCTCACTTCGGTGAGGCGGATGAAGCGATTTGAGGGAGTATTGGGAAGTGCGCGGTACGCCGCGAGATAGACCTCAAAAGGATGAAACCGATCTTCCACCACGGGACGGAGTTCATCCCACTTTGATTGATGCACGAGCAATAAATCTGCATTCTCCGTCATGCCATTATTGTTCCGCTTGGCTTGGTTTGCGGCATCCTTTGCCTTCTCTAGATCGAGGTAGAGAAAGGCCGCGAGGCCAAGGTAGGCGAGTAGGAGGACTGCGATGAGGATATTACGATTGCGCTTCCCTTTCAGCTCCACTCTTTCAGCTCGGACATCTGCCGGGAGGAGGCGGCTCGGTGGCGAGGGCCAAGTGGGAGAAGGCTTTGGCGAGGACTGCACCGCGAGACCCAGGCCACGACCGAAGGCTTCTAGCTCTTCTGGGCGGGCATCCGAAACGGAACCATGACTCCAGATCACGGCCTCCTCAGGAACGTGTGGGAGGAGTCCCTGAATCTGAAGTTGGGTGAGTGCGAGGCGGGCTTCATTCCCGGCGCGGTCATCGAGATGCTCGCCCGAAAAGACCTGAAAGTAGAGGGCATGACCGGGTTTCCCGATCCCAAAGACCCA
>JALZWJ010000211.1 GCA_023300065.1 Akkermansiaceae bacterium | reverse complement strand
ATCACCAAAAACATGAGCCTCTACCTTGAATACCTCGCTGAGATCGAAGAACGCAAAACGCAAGATCTCCAACCCAAGCCCATCGATAGCGGCGCCCTCATCGCAGAGATCATCATCCAGATTAAGGACCTCGCTAACGAGCATCGCGAGGAATCCCTAAAATTCCTCATCTATAACACCCTCCCCGGCACCACTTCCGCCGCGGTTGAGAAAGCAAACTTCCTCCAACAAATCATCCTCGGCCAGGAAAGCGTCCCCGAGATCACTTCCGAGTTCGCCTTCGAACTCCTCTCCCACATGAAGGGCGGCCAGTCCATGGAGGTCCTCCTCAACCTCGCCCTCGGAGATGACGCCGCCATCGCCGCGTCCGCCGCCAAGGTCCTCAAAAACCTCGTCTTCCTCTACGACGCCGACATGGCCCAACTTGCCGATGCTCACAAAGCAGGCAACGCCGTCGCCACAGACCTTCTCGAAAGCTACGCCAAAGCTGAGTTTTTCACCAAGCTCCCAGACGTCCAAGAAGAAATCCAAGTCGTCACCTACATCGCAGGTGAGGGTGATATCTCCACCGACCTCCTCTCCCCCGGCAACCAGGCCCACTCCCGCGCCGACCGCCAACTCCACGGCCAGTGCTTCATCACCCCAGACGCTCAAAAAGCGATCCAGTCCCTCCAAAAAATCCACCCCGATAAGAGCGTCATGCTCATCGCCGAAAAAGGCACCATGGGCGTCGGTTCCTCCCGCATGTCGGGCGTCAACAACGCAGCCCTGTGGGCCGGCAAACCTGCCAGCAAATACGTCCCCTTCGTCAACTTCGCCCCCATCGTCGCGGGCACCAATGGCATCTCACCCATCTTCCTCACCACCGTTGATGTCACTGGCGGCATCGGCCTAGACCTCCAGAACTGGGTCAAAAAGAAAGACGCCGAAGGCAACACCGTCACCGATGACAATGGCGACGCCGTCCTCGAGCAAGCCTACTCCGTCGACACCGGCACCGTCCTCACCATCAACACCAAGACTCACCAACTCTTACAAGATGGCAAAGAACTCAAAGACATCTCCAAGGCCTTCACACCTCAGAAGATGGAGTTCATGAAGGCCGGCGGTTCCTACGCCATCGTCTTTGGTAAAAAACTCCAGACCTTCGCCGCCAAAACCCTCGGCATCGAAGCCCCCCTCGTCTTCGCCCCTTCCAAAGAAATCTCACACGATGGACAAGGCCTCACCGCCGTTGAGAAAATCTTCAACAAGAACGCCGTCGGCACCACTCCCGGCCTCACCCTCCACGCCGGTTCCGACCTCCGCGTCGAGGTCAACATCGTCGGCTCCCAAGACACCACGGGCCTCATGACCATGCAGGAACTCGAAGCCATGGCCGCCACCACGATCTCACCCATCGTCGATGGCGCCTACCAGTCCGGTTGCCACACCGCCTCCGTTTGGGACACCAAAGCGCAGGAAAACACCCCGAAGCTCATGCGCTTCATGAACGACTTCGGCCTCATCACCGGCCGTGACCCTGAGGACAAATATCACCCCATGACCGACGTCATCCATAAGGTCCTCAACGACCTCACCGTGAATGACTGGGCCATCATCATCGGTGGTGACTCCCACACCCGCATGTCAAAAGGCGTCGCCTTCGGAGCGGACTCCGGCACCGTCGCCCTCGCCCTCGCCACCGGTGAGGCCTCCATGCCCATCCCCGAGTCGGTCAAAGTCACCTTCAAAGGCACCCTCAAGGACCACATGGACTTCCGCGATGTCGTCCACGCCACCCAGTCCCAGATGCTCGATAAATTCGGCGGAGATAACGTCTTCCAAGGCCGCATCATCGAGGTCCACCTCGGCTCCCTCCTCGCCGACCAAGCATTCACCTTCACTGACTGGACTGCTGAAATGAAGGCCAAGGCCTCCATCTGCATCTCCCAACCAGATACCCTCATCGAGTCTCTTGAGATCGCCAAAGGCCGCATCCAGATCATGATCGACAAGGGCATGGACAACAAACCACAAGTCCTCCAAGGCCTCATCAACATCGCTGACAAGCGTATCGGCGAAATCCGCTCCGGCCAGAAACCACCGCTCGCCCCAGATGCCAATGCGAACTACCACGCAGAAATGGTCGTCGACCTCGACATCATCGATGAGCCCATGATCGCCGACCCAGACGTCCATAACGACGACATCTCAAAGCGCTACACCCACGACGTCATCCGCGAACTCTCCTACTACGGCGGCACCAAAGAAATCGACCTCGGCTTCGTCGGTTCCTGCATGGCTCACAAAGGGGACTTCAAGATCGTCTCCAAAATGCTGCGCAACCTTGAAGAAGCCCAAGGCGAAGTGAAATTCCAAGCCCCTCTCGTCGTCACCGCCCCCACCTATAACATCATCGATGAACTCAAGGCCGAAGGCGACTGGGACATGCTCCAAAAGTATTCCGGCTTCGAATTCAACGACGACGCGCCCAAGAACCACGCCCGCACCGAATACGAAAACATGATGTATCTCGAGCGCCCGGGTTGTAACCTCTGCATGGGAAACCAAGAGAAGGCTGAAAAAGGCGACACCGTCATGGCCACCTCCACCCGCCTCTTCGCAGGCCGCGTGGTAGAAGACTCTGACCGTAAAAAAGGAGAATCCCTCCTCTCCTCCACCCCAGTCGTCGTCCTCTCCGCCATCCTCGGCCGCACCCCGACGATGGAAGAATATAAAACGGCAGTGAAAGGAATCGCCCTCACCACCTTCGCCCCACCCACCGGCGCGATGACCTCTTAAACTCACATCTTACCCCAAACCCCAAAGCGCCCCCTGCCAAAAGCAGCGGGCGCTTTTGGCATCCCCCCAACTTGACAGTGCTTCCTAAACTTCATATCCGATTGGAGTTATGAAAAAAGCCCTCTCCGATTCCATGGCGCTCGCCGTCAGCCTTTCCGTTTCTTTCTTCACACTAGAATCAGCACAGGCGCAAGCGAATGCGCTCGTCGGTGACGCCTTCGATGATGACAACATCGAAACCAACACAAACGGAATCGGTTCAGGCTTCAACATCGGACTTCATAACTTATCAAACTCAACCGTAACTGAAGCGGAAGGCCAAGTCACCATAACTTCAGGAGGTGGTGGAGCCGCCAGACAACAGATCGCCTCGATAGAGACCATTGATGCGGGCACCAGCACGGCAGCGGTAGCCACCTTTACCGTAGAGGACTTCGGCAGAGATGCCTCAACCGATAACAACACCACCCGTCATACTATAGGTTTAGTCTCTTCACCTAACTCTGGTGGAAATGGCATCACCAACTCTGGCGTCTTTGAAAATCAACTGACTGGATTATGGATTGGCCTCCAAATAAGAGAAGATGCTGGCGGACTGACTGGTCTCGATAATGGGCAGGGGGCACTCATTTATACGAGTGGCTCCACCAACACCGTTCTCGCCTCATGGACCTGGAGCCAAGACCTTGTTATGTGGGACGCAGAATCCACCAACCGGTCTGACCGGATCGAGATGGAATTATTAAGCCCACTGACTCTCACCCTAAGCTCAAATGAGACGAGCTATGCACTCTCCTTTGCCACCACCGGCACAGGCACCCTTCCCGCTAATATCTCTGGAACTTGGGCCGCAGCGGGTGTCACCAATGATCTTACCTCCGTCCACGCCGCAGTCTACTCTCAAGGGAACTCAGGCAGCATTGCCCTATCCTCCATTAGCGTGACCGAGTCTGACAACATCGGTAGCAGCTACGACGCCTGGGCCGCAGGATTCCCAAGCCTCACCAATTCCACCCCCGATTTGGACTTCGATTCAGATGGCCTCACTACCGGCATCGAATGGGTTGTCGGCGGTAACCCAACCATGAACGACGTGGCAAACTTGGCTCCCACCCCTGACGATAGCGACCCGACCGCATTTCAGGTAGTCTTCCGCCGCAGTGACCTCGCCAATGAGGATCCAAACACCACCATCTTTATCGAGTACAGCCCGGATTTATCCCCCGACAATTGGGTTGCTGCACAAAATGGCGTCGATGGGATCAGCATCTCAAGTGATGACGACTTCTTTGGAGCCGGTATCGATCGCGTGACGGTCTCCATCCCGCGGGCTCTCGCCCTCAACTCCAAGCTCTTTGCTCGCCTAG
>JALZWJ010000210.1 GCA_023300065.1 Akkermansiaceae bacterium | reverse complement strand
GTCATGCGCGGTGGAGCTAAAATCGGTGAACTCAACATCACCGCGGTTTCAGAAAATACCGCCACTGCAGATGTCATCCAGAGCTCCCTTAAAGATGGCGTGAAGGTCTCCGTTGGGGACAAGATCATCGCCGCTGAAGTCGCTGGGAAATAAATTTACTTTCCTCACTCACACCACAACCTACGCACCTCACATTTCACTTTCCATTTTATGAAATCACTTTTCTACATTCTCGCAGTTCTCGCCATCGGTGCTGCTGGTTTCTTCGGCTGGACCGCCAGAGAAAACTACAACCAGCAGATCGCGGACCGCGAGGCCCTCATCTTGGCCAACCAAAATCTGAGCGAGAACATCGCGACAGAAGAGAAGAACGAGGAGCAAGCGATCGCCGCTCGCACTCTTGCTCTTGACGAAAAGGCTGAGACCGAGGCCAGCCTCGAGTCCGCCGTCTCTAACGAAAAAGAACTTCGCCGCACTTTAGACGAATATGTCAACGACCTCGAAGAGGTGGTTGCTGAGGAAGCGCAAGTTGACGCTGGCATCGATGCCATCAAGCAGCTCTTCCCCGGGACCGATCTAGATGGTGTTCCTGCCAAGTTTAAGGAGATCGAAGCCAAGGAGAAAAAGCTCATCGCTGATGTTGAGGACCTTGAACTCTTCAAAACCAAGCTCGAAGGAGAAGTGAGTAAGAACGGCGTCGATATCGTCCGCGTCGAAGGTAAAGTGAATGAAAGTCTCGACAACGTGCGCCGGAACACTTTCCAAGCCTCCGTCACTGCTGTTGATAACCAGTGGAACTTCGTCATCATCGGTGCAGGTGCTAAAGCTGGCCTCACGGCTGATACTAAGCTCCTCGTCGTTCGCGGTGGTCGCCTTGTCGGTAAGCTCTCGATTCACGAGCTTGAGGCAAATCGTGCCGTTGCTGACATCGATCCCGGTAGCGTGAAGCTCGGCTCCAGCCTGCGTCGTGGAGACCAGGTGATCCTTGAAAAAGTGGTCTCTAACTAAGCTTCAAAAAGGCTCTTAAAGAGCTGATTTAATTTCCAAAGGCGGCTCGTTTCGAGCCGCCTTTTTTGATCTCAAAAAAAAGTGACCTTTAGAGTGCGCTTACCATTGACGAAACCGAATCGAGGTGATCATATTCGCCCCGTTCGAGAGAATACTGGACCTGTGGCTGAGCGGTTGAAAGCGCTCCCCTGCTAAGGGAGTATACCTTTACGGGTATCGAGGGTTCGAATCCCTCCGGGTCCGCCATTCCCCCAGTTCAGCTTGCTGAACTGGGGGAATGGCATTTCTGGGCAGAGCGTTTTGTGATGAGGGGCCGGAAGGACACTCTCCAAAGTGTCGCTCCGTGAATACCGCGCTGACTTCAAAGAGAGCGCGTCACCGTAATCCCAACTCACGGTATTCCGTGTCTTCCGCGCATTCCGTGGTTTCATCCGCCTCAACCATAAATCGTGACGGTGGACAGAAATTCATCCATCTAAAAGGAATGGCGCCCGGTTAAGAGTGCGTCGAGGGATTTCACCGCAGTGCCGCAGAGGCTGGGGAGAGTCGCGGAGCATCACAGAATCAGCTGCTTTTCTTCCTCTGCGTGACTCTCCGACCTCTGCACCTCTGCCGTTATTTTGCGGGTAGGCCCCCTAACTAAGCTCCTCCGGCATCTCAAGCTTCCCCGATTTCTTCTTAAGCAATCCCTCTGGCCCAAAGAGCCATGCAAGGAGGAAGAGGCAGCCCGCGGTGGTAGCCATCATACCCGAGCTCGTCGTTTCAGGGAGGCCGAGGAAATACGGGAGGGCTTGCGATGAAAGGTGGCCCAGAACGGCAGAGAGGACCGCCACCACGATACTGAACGCAATGAGCAGGGAAAGCCGGCGGGTGAGTAGGTATGCCGTCGCAGGCGGCACGATGAGCATCGCAATCACAATGATAGACCCCACCGCCTCAAAGGCCGCCACGGTCGTAACGGCCACCATCGTCATGAGGAGATAGTGCATGAGCATGGGGCGGAACCCCTGAGTCTGCGCCAAGCTGGGGTCGAAGGAAGCCATCGTGAATTCCTTAAAAAAGAGCCCGAGGATTAGGATGTTAAAGAGAAGAGTCGCACCGATCACGACCGCCGCCTTGGGCACTTGCACGATGAAGGTGTCATTCTCAAAGAGGGTGACGAGATTCAGCGGAGTGTATTCTAAGGCCCCGTAAAGGACGCAACCCGCATCGAGGTCGACGTGGTCCGCCGTCTGTTTGATCAGGATCAGACCGACCGCAAAAAGGGTCGTGAAAACAATGCCCATCGCAGCACCGCGCTCCACCTTCCCGAAGCGCGTGATCCATTGCGTGAAGAGCGCGGTGAGCACCCCCGCAACCGCCGCGCCAAAGAACATCCAGAAGCTGGTCCGGGTTCCTGAAATCAGGAAGGCAAGGGCGAGACCAGGCAAGACCGCATGGCTGATCGCATCTCCCATCATACTCATCCGTCGCAGCAGGAGAAAGGTCCCGGGCAAGGCACAAGCGACCGCGCAGAGCGTGCCTACGAGGATGATGTGGAGATCGTTAACGGTCCAGTTCATGAGCTAAAAACGCTTCGTAAATCCGCTGAAGAGACCGAAGTCGGCGGAGTCCGAGTTGAGGCCGATTTGCACGCCGGTATCTAGGATGAGGTCTTCGTCAATCTGGTAAGTGAGACCGCCGGAGTAGTAGGATTCGTAGCGGTCCTCGGCGATGATCCCGATGTATTCAGTATAGCCGCCGAGGTTGCCAATGATGGGGTAGCCGATGACGGCGGTGAATAGGAATTGCGTCTCGTAGTCATCGCCATCGTGGACGATGTCGAACTGCCCCTGGAGTCCCAAGCTCACGTCGTCGGTCAGCTGAGTGGCCCAGGGGATGATGATGCCGCCCTCCCATTCAGCGCTCCGTGTGGGAGCGGTAACGTAGGGCATGAGGGCGAGGGCGGTGTCGCCCCCGTCGTTGCCCCAGATGTTATATTTGAGGCGGAGAGTGAGGTCGCCGAAGGTGGTCCAATCGCCTGCGGCCTCGGTGCGGAGATCGATGACGGCTTGGAGGTCGATGTTATGCGTGAGGCCCGCCTTCAGATTGATCTGCCCGTAGGTGAAGGTTTCCGCACCGCTGTCGCGACGGTAGTCGAAGAGGGAGGCCTCAATCTGGTAGCGTCCTGCATCGACCGTGAAAGGGGATTCTGTCGCGTCGGGGCGATCTGGGGAGAGGTCGCGGAGGAGGTGATCTGGGGTGCGGTTGAAGAGGTTGTATTGGGATTTATCGCTGCTGGGAGAGTCGAATGCGGAGCGGTTTCCAACGGTCACGATATTCGTAACCGTCTGGCTGGCGCTGGTTGGGATACCGGGAATCATGATGTTCCCGATGAAATCTTGGTTCGTCCTGCTGATGCTCCTATCTGGATTGTTGAGGAGATGGTCGATTTGGTGACTCGTCACGACTTCGCCTGAGCCTCGTGCGATCGCAGGTGAGGTGAGGAGGGCGGTGAGGATGAGGTGAGTTTTTAAAGTCATGATTTCCGGTGAGATTCTCGTTAAATGGCGTGGGGGGATTCGATAGTGGCTTTGGCGAGTTCCAGCTCGGCCTCTAGTTGCTGCACGATCTCGGCACCCAGGAGGTGCTCTACCATGTCGGCGTCACGGTCCACATGGCTGGGGGCGATGTCGGCGTGGGTGATGAGATACATTTCCCAGAGACGGTGGTTCCGCGTGATGCGGGAGGCTTCACCAAAGCCGGACTCGGAAAGGCGCAGCTCGCCGGATGGTTGCCGCTCTACGTGGTCCTCGGAGCGCGCTTGGCGGATGAGTTTGGAGAGCTCGCCCTTGGACCAGTAGCGGTGCTTCCTGAGGAGGCCCATCGGGATGGGGAGGTTTTTAAGCGGCTCTTCCTCCTGAGTGTTTTCGAGGATCTCGTAGGTGGAGCGGAGGAGGTGTTGGCGGCCGACTTTTTTCTGTAACTTAAGATGTCGGCGGTAGCGGGGGAGGACGCCCCGAGCGGTGCCGAAGAGCATGCTGATCAGGAAGATAATGGCGGCGCTGATGACAATGATCGCTCCCGCTGGGAGGTTATTATAGAGAGATGAAATGGAAGCGCCAAGGTAACCGGAGACCCCGCCGATGATGGTGGAGAGCCAGAGCATGTGTTTCAGATTATTGGTCCAAAAGCGCGCTGCCGTGGGCGGGGTGATGAGAAAGGCGATGATGAGGATAAGCCCGACCGCTTGCAGCCCGACGACCGTGACAGCGGTGACGAGGCTCATCAGGATGACATCGAGCCGGAGGGTGGGCCAGCCCTCGGTGGAGGCAAAATTGGAGTCGAAGCAGAGCAGGGTGAGTTCCTTTAAAATGAGGAAGGTCACAGCGATGGTCACGATGAGCGTGGCGATGATAAGGTAGAAATCTGACCACACCATAGAGGCGGTGCTTCCATAAATGAAGGAGTCCAGACCGGCGGTGCTTTGGCCCGGGATTTTTTGCACCATGTTCAGGATCGCGACGCCGAGGCCGAAGAACACGGAGAGCACGATGCCCATCGCAGCGTCATCCTTTAGCCGAGTGGTGCGGCGGATCGCGAGGACGAGGAGGACGCCAAGGAGGCCGGTGACGGTGGCGCCAATGAGGAGGCCGGGGAGGCTTTTCCCACTCAGCCCCATTGCGGACATGACGGCGAAGGCGATGCCGATTCCGGGGAGGGTGGCGTGTGAAAGCGCATCGCCAAGGAGGGACTGTTTTCTGAGGAGCAGGAAGCTGCCGATGAGCCCGGCGGTGGCTCCAAGGAGCGAAACTCCAATCACGACGAGACGGGTGTTATGCCGTTCGAGCAGGAGGGTTTCGCGTAGCAGGTCCAAGTCCATGAGCTTAGTGGCGACCGACGTTTTTGAGGGCCTGGGCGACGTCGTCGAGCAGGTTGAGTTTACCTCCGTAGGTTTTCTGGAGGTTCTCGCGGGTGAAGGCCTCGGCCGTCGGGCCGCTCGCTACGACGCGCATGTTGAGGAGGACGAGGTGGTCAAAATATCGCGAGACGGTGGCGAGGTCGTGGTGGACACAGAGGACTGTTTTTCCACGCGCGTTGAGGCTTTGGAGCAGCTCGATGATCGCTTGCTCCGTGGCGGCATCGACTGCGGCGAAGGGCTCGTCCATGAAGTAGATTTGCGCATCTTGTACGAGAGCGCGGGCTAGGAAGACGCGCTGCTGTTGGCCGCCGGAAAGTTGGGCGATTTGCCGGTCCGCGAGGTGGCCGATGCCGACTTGTTCTAAGGCCTCCAGCGCCTGTTTTTTCTGAGCTGCGCCGACCCGCTTAAACCAGCCGATTTTCCGGTAGGTGCCCATCGCTACGACATCGCGCGCACTGATGGGGAAGTCCCAATCCACGCTCTCGCGCTGAGGGACGTAGGCGATGAGGTCGCGCTGTTCTTCGTAGCTCTTTCCGTAGACGAGGGCCTCGCCCGAGGTCTTTGGGATGAGGTCGAGGCAGGCCTTGAGAAGGGTGGATTTGCCCGCGCCATTCGGACCCACAATTCCCGTAAGAGAACCCTCCGGAATGTTTAGGTCAACATCCCAGAGAACGGGCTTGCGGTGATACGCGACGGTAAGATCGTGAACGGCAAGAGGGAATTCTGGTGGGTGTTCTGGGCGCATTTTAATGATTCAGTTTGCCTTGGAAGCCCTCTTGAGAGACGCCACCGCCGAGGGCGTTTGTGATGGTGGTGATGTTGTGATCCATCATTCCGATATAGGTCCCTTCGTAGGTGCCCGTAGGTCCCATCGCATCAGAGAAAAGCTCGCCGCCATTTTTAACAACGTGTCCTTGTTGGGCCGCGCCCTCGATGACGGCTTGCACGGATTTGTAGGGGACGGATGACTCCACGAAAATCGCGGGGATTTGCTTTTCGACGAGGTAGTCGATCAGGTCATTGATGTCTTTTGTCCCCGCTTCGGAGTCGGTGGAGATCCCTTGAATACCACGGACCTCTAGGCCGTAGGCGCGGCCGAAGTATGAGAAGGCATCGTGTGCGGTGACCAATACGCGGTGATCAGGAGGGATGGTGCCGAGCGCCGTTTTTGCGTAGGTGTCGAGGTCGCCGAGCTGCTTTCGGTATTCGGTAAAGCTGGTTGCGTAGTCGCTCTGATTTGCTGGATCGAATTCGCCGAGACGCTGACTGATTGCCTCCGCGACCTGGGTCCAGATCGCGACATCCATCCAGAGGTGCGGATCAGGGTGGTGCTCGTCGCCGATGAGAGAGACGTCTTTTAATCCCTCTGCCCCCGCAAAGACGGGGTTTTCGTTCGCCTTTCGGCTTTCGAGTAAAGTGCCCATTTTCCCTTCAAGCAGGTGCCCATTATAGAGGACGAGGCCAGCCTTCTGAATCAGGTCCATTTCAGATTTCAGTGGCTTATGAGTATGTGGATCGACCCCTTCGCCGATCAGGTTAATAACTTCCTGTTGATCGCCTGCGATTTCGCGGGTGACATCCGCGATCATGCCAATGGTCGTCACGATGGTGCCATCGGTCGTGATCTCTTCTTTCTTCGTGCAAGAGCTTGCTAAGAACAGGGCTGGAAGGAGGGGGAGTAACTTCTTCATGCCTCAAAATACGGTCTAACTTTGAGTTGTCAAAGTCTAAGTTTTGATGAGTGCGTTTAGCTGTGGAGGAGGGGCATAAAAAAGCCCGACCGCGAGGCCGGGCTTTTTGAGAAAAAGGAGATTTGAAATCTACCTGACGTAAGAGAGCGAAGCGGCGGTGGCCTCGATCTTATCGTTGTTGTCGATGAGTTCCTTGATGGGGTCGTATTTTCCTGAAAGGAGGGCGTGACGGGCGGAGTCAGGCATTTCAACGGCGAAGGAGAGCGTGCCGGCGGTGACGGTCATGGCCTCAAGGTCGATGTTGATCTTCAGGGTGGGATCGGCAGCGGAGGCGGCTTTCAAGGCGTCGATGTTCTCTTTCGTGGAACTCACGCAGGGGAGGCCGAGCGTGGTAGAGTTCCCGTAAAAGATCTCAGCGAAGGACTCTGCAATGATGGCGGTGAAGCCATACTTGGCGAGTGACTGGGGGGCGTGCTCACGGGAGGAGCCGCAGCCGAAGTTGATGCCCGCGACGAGAATGGAGGCGTTTTTGAAGCGCTCGTCATTGAGCGGGTGATCGGTCTTCTCGTTGGTGACGGGGTCGAAGCGGACGTCGTAGAAGGCGAACTCGCCGAGTCCGTCGAAGGTGACACACTTCATGAAGCGTGCAGGGATGATGCGGTCGGTATCGATGTCCGCGCCGGGGATGGGAACGGCGGTTCCGGTGACTTGAGTGATGGGTGCGATGGCCATGGTTCTGTGAGTGTTATTCTTTGTCTTTCTCTGTGTTAGGCGACGATCGATTGAAAGGTCTCCGCGAAGGTCTCGCGCGCATCTGCGATGCTGCCCTCGACGGCGGCGGCGGCAACCATGACGGGTGACATGAGGACGGTGCGTCCGATGGGGGAGCCCTGGCGGCCTTTGAAGTTCCGGTTGGAGGAGGAGGCGCAGATTTGGTCGCCGATGAGTTTGTCGGGGTTCATGGCGAGGCACATGGAGCAACCAGCGGCGCGCCACTCGAATCCTGCTGCTTCGAAGATTTTATCAATTCCTTCCTGCTCACATTGGATCGCGGTGATCTGTGAACCGGGAACGGCGATGGCTTTGACG
>JALZWJ010000209.1 GCA_023300065.1 Akkermansiaceae bacterium | reverse complement strand
AGAAAATGGTCGGGGCGACAGGATTCGAACCTGCGACCTCTTCACCCCCAGTGAAGCGCGCTACCAAGCTGCGCTACGCCCCGACACGGTGCCTTACGGCGGGCACTTTTTGCCAGAGTTCCTGATTTAGGCAAGAGTTTTTCGCTGGGACGGTGGAATTGAGGAGAATGGGCTGATGAGTTTGCTTTTTTGTTTCTTGGGGGACATGGTTATTCCAACGAATGGCGGGAGGGAAAAAAAAATGGAGTTTGGAAGAGCTTGTTGATTTTGAGGTGGCTGTGCAGCAGTCCCCATCGGTCGAGACGGAGGTGGGGCGCCGCATCCGTGATGAGTTGCGGGCGGGAGATCTCTCTGCCCGCAGGGAACGCCGCTGGGGGTTTCAGGAGTGGTTGCGCTCGAAGAAGCGGGGCAGTGGGGCGAAGGTGGTAGGGGTGACTCGGTTGGGCGGGGTCGCGCTTTTAGTGATTACGTTTTTTTTAGGAGTCGGGGTGATCCGTGGCTTGGTGACGGAGGTGGATGGGCAGGGCGCGATGAATATTTGGGTCATGTTGGCGGCGACGATCGGGATTCAATGGGTGATTTTGGGAGTGGGGTTGATTGCCTTCGGGCTGGCTCGGTATTGGATCGGTGGATTGGGCTGGTTAAAGGAGACGATTGCGGCGGTGGTGCGGCGGTTGGCGGGGAAGGTGAGCCCTGATGCATGGAGGTCTTTGGTTCGGGGAAAGGGGCGGCAGCCTTCTGCTTTGGCGTGGCGTTTGACACGGATGCTGCAGCTTGGTGGGGTGGGTTTTAATTTGGGGTTGATTGTAGGGCTTTTTGGGGTGCTTTGGTTCACGGAAATTGCTTTTTATTGGGAGTCGAGTTTGTCGCAGTTTGGGGGTGAGAGTTTGGGCGAGGTGACGCGTTTTCTAGCAGGAGCGTGGGGTGGGAGTGGTTTGACGGATGCGAATATTTTAGGTTTGAAGGATGTGTCTGGTGAGACGGGCGATGAGAATTGGACGGCGTTTTTTAATTTTATTTTTGTAGCGCTTGTGATGTGGGGGCTTTTGCCTCGAGTGCTGTTGTGGGGCGTGGCGGTGTGGAAGGAGCGTGGGGTTTTAGCGGGGCTGGAGTTTCAAGATCAGGAGCATCGGAAGTTATGGCGTGAGATCAGCCGAGTGGAGCGAGCGGTCACGATGGAGGGGATGAAGGATGGGGTGGTGCTGCTGGATGTGGGCGGACTTGAGCTGGAGGTGGCGGAAATCCGGCCGTTTTTGTTGCAAAATTTACGGGTGAATCCGGAGAAGGTGTATTCGGTGGGGGTGCTGGATGCGTCGGAGGAGCGTGAAGCTTGGGAGGCGATGCGCGCGGCTCCGTGCGGGGTGGTGCTGCTGGTGGAGGGCTGGAGTCTCTCGCCAAAGCAGATGGTGGCGCTGATTGAGAGGATCCGCCGAGAGGCCGGAGATGAGACGATTTTACGTGTTTTAGTGATGGGCGATGGGGTGGCTGAACCGGATGAGGCGGACTTTACGACATGGCAGGAATTTATCGATGGGTTGCGTGATGCGCGGCTGGAGTGTGTTGCTTTTAAAGACTGAAAGGATGAAAGAATGGGTCACAGACGCGCCGACTTTTGCGGTGGTAGGGAAAATCAATATGGGGAAGTCATCGGTGCTTTCTACGTTGTTGGAGATTGATGATGATCGTTTGATTCGGGTGAGTAGCACGCCGGGGGAGACGACGGCTTGCCAAGCTCTCCCTTTGATTTTTGATGACCGAGAGATGATCCGTTTTGTCGATACGCCCGGTTTTTCGCGGGCCTTGGAGGCAATGCGGGCGATCCAAGATTTGCATGGGGAAGGAACTCCTAATTTGGAGACGATTGAGCGCTTTGTTGAGGAACAGTTAGAGAAGCGAGAGTTCGAAGATGAGGCGATGCTTTTGAAGCCAATTATCGAAGGGGCGGGGGTGTTGTATGTGATCGATCCGTCGAAGCCGCTCCGTGATGCTTTTGTCGCTGAGATGGAAATCATTCGTTGGACGGGGACGCCGAGAATGGCCTTGTTGAATGAGAAGGCGGATCACCCTGAACGGACGGAGGAGTGGCGGATTCGGTTGGGGAGTTATTTTAATTTGGTTAGGACTTTTAATGCACATGATGCCCGTTTTGAGGAACGCCGGAGTTTGTTGAAGTCTCTGTTGGCGATCGATGAGTCGAATCAATCACGTATCGAAGAGACGATCCGATTGATTGATGGCGAGTGGGAGCAGCGGCGGGAGGAGGGGGCTGAAGTTGTGATGGAGTTTTTAGGGAAAGCGCTGAAGCATCGGGAGACTGAGAAAATCGATGAGAAGGAAGAGGAGCTAGAGCATCGTAAGGAGCGGGCGAGGGAGGCTCTGCAAAAGCGCTATTATAGTGCGATTGCGAAGTTGGAGGAACGAACTTACAGGAAGCTCTTGAAGTTGTATCGGCATAAGTTGCTGAAGGTGGAAGTGGCTGAGGGTAAATTCCACGGGGTGGATTTGAGTTCGGAGGAGACGTGGCAGAAGTGGGGGCTTTCGAGATCGCAGCTCGCGATTGCAGGAGGCCTGGCGGGAGGTGCGGCAGGGGCGGCGATCGATATCGGGACTGCTGGTTTGACTCATGGTCTGGGAACCTTGTTTGGGGCTTTGACCGGAGCGGGGGGGGCGTTTTTTAAAGGAGACAGCCTGCCAGAGTTGAAGATTTCGGCACAAGGTGTGAGGTTTGATGGGCAGAGTCAC
Organism: Akkermansiaceae bacterium; assembly: GCA_023300065.1. Classification (GTDB taxonomy): domain Bacteria; phylum Verrucomicrobiota; class Verrucomicrobiia; order Verrucomicrobiales; family Akkermansiaceae; genus SW10. The sequence goes on along the minus strand of JALZWJ010000209.1, from coordinate 312 downwards.
AAGGCGCTCGTTTTGGGACCACCTGAGAGCGATAACTTTGCTTGGATTCTTTTAGACCGCGTGCTGCACCATTATGAGGAAATTGTGAGTCGTTCTCACGGGCGCCGTGATGAGGGCATGATCGAGGGTGAAGGGAGTGGCTGGGTGCGCCGATTTAGCCGAGATCGGCGAGTGATCATGCAAAAATGGATACAGACCCAGTTAAAAGGAGCAGAACGGAGTTTTGATCCGGAGGCCTTCCGGGAACTTGTCAAGATTCTTCAGGAAGTGGAAGCTGGCTAAAAGCTGGTCAGAATGAAAATAATTCGATAA
>JALZWJ010000208.1 GCA_023300065.1 Akkermansiaceae bacterium | reverse complement strand
AGAAACTAATTATGGAAACTTCAAAAAACCACTCCCAAGCGCCGGGCGTGAAGGTTCTGCGAAGAGGATTCAGCCTCGTAGAACTCCTGGCGGTTATGGCCATTATCTCAATTTTACTGACTCTTGCTTCAGTCGGAATCGACCGAATCGGAAAAGGACAGGGATTGACCGCTGGGATGTCTCTCGGGGAAGGGCTGCTCGCTCAAACCCGTAGCCAAGCGATGAATAACAATACCCGCGCAAGGCTCATCATTCACAGCGATCTCAATGACAGGGACCCGACTGAGCGGAAACGCTACCGCCGGATGATGATGGTCGTTTACAAGAAATTGGATGCCGAAGGAGTAGAGGCAGCCGAATGGACACGTGCTGGCTCACCCACCTTTCTTCCTGATAAAGTCTATTTCAGCCCAGATCTCAGTCAGACTGACATGAGGGCAGGCGGTAACCTCCCCATTGAAGATCATCAACTGAGTTCAAATAATGCAGACACCCACTCGTGCTACTATTACGAATTTAATGGGCAGGGAATCTGCTCCACTCCGGGAGCCGGTTTTGTCCTAAAGACTGGTGCACGCCCCACCGACCAAGAAAAGCCCATCCTGAATGGCGAGAAAGATGTCGCCGGCTTCGTAATCCTTAAAAACGGCGGCACCACGGTAATCCGTGACGTCAACCGCCTTGACCTCGCTGGGAACCAATAGCGCCCGTAACTTTTCCTCATAGAATGATAAAAATGAACACTCTTAGACCGTGTCGCGTAGCGAAGGGCTTTACCCTCGCCGAGACCGTCATCGCACTTGGAATCTTAGTTGTCTTGATCACGGGTTTTATGGCTGTTTTCGGCCCCGCTGCTCGGACCATTAAGAAAACTCTCTCCACGGATGAGGCCAGCCGATTACAGGCGACTCTTGAATGGGAAATGAGCGTGCTCCGCGAAGGGCCTGAAAAGCAACGTTACCAAAATGACCCTTTCCGCAAAGCGTTGGAATGGATCTCTCAGTCGGAAGACCAAGGACAGACCGTCCTCATTTACAAATACCGTGCGCAGCAAGGGAGCACCCGTACTGATGGCACGCTCGAGCCTGCCGCACGTGAACTCGGAATTGCCGGAGATGATTTCATCATTCGCCCCATGGTCCGTCGTATCAGTGACCCTCTTCTTGAGGAAGACCTGGAAGTCGTCGAAGGCCGGGTCTTTTTCGTGAAGATGCGCCAGCTTATCTACGAAGGAGAAGGCCTCCGTGTCAGTGATGAGCCAGGAGTCATCGTAGATCCCAGTGACCCCGGGGAAGACTTCGCTCAGAACCCCGACTCATACCCAGAAGCCGTCGTTCTCTTTGAAGCCGAGTATTATAATCTCCCCACAACCTCGTTTCAGTTCCTCACGAACGCCTTTGATCCAGAAGATTTTACCCGCCCCATCTTCGCCAGAAACCTTGCGGTCCGTCGCTAACCTAACTTTTCCATGAACTTCACAACGAAAAAAACCCTCCTGAAACGTGGCTTCACGCTCCCGGAGCTCTTAGTGGCAATGACCATCACCCTCATCTTAGTTTCCCTCACTACGGTGATCACGGGATCTGCGATCGATGCCTGGAGAGGTGCGCGCACTGAGATCCGCGCCGCAGGACAAGCCAAAGTCATGCTCAACGCCCTCGGCCGCGACCTCGAGTCTATGGTCATAAGGATGGGGACCAACGAAAGCCAATGGCTCATCGCAACTTCAAATTCTGAAGGCGTAGGGCCGGATGACCAAGTGAGCCCGAATGCTGTCCGTCTCACTTTCTTCACCGCTGCTTCAGACCGTTATAATGGAAATGCCGGAAGTAATGAAAAAATCACCGGAGACACCACTGAGCGAGACGCAGATAGAGGAGGGGATGTCTCAGCTGTCTCGTACCAGCTCGACTTTGCCGATCCAGTTTGGGGTGATCAGAGTGATCGTTTCTCCACCTTCGTCCTTTACCGGAAGCTCCTGGATCCAGATGAGACCTACCGAAGTGATGTGATCGGCTCCACCGACCTTGAGCAAACCTTCGATGTCGAGGGCGGGGTGAATGATCTTGCTGATCTCGTGTGTGAGAACGTTTATGAATTCACGATAACCTTCGTCGTCAAATACAAGGATGCCGATAACAATAACGAGCTGACCACCGTCAGCCTCCCCGTGATGTCTACGAGCACGAACTCGGGGGCAGATGTTTTAAAATCATTCGCAATCAATGGCACCGGCTTAGCTCCGGATGAAAATTCAAGCTCTCCATTTAGAGGAGGCCGCGTTTCTGCGGTGGAATTAGCAATCACCGTCTTGTCCGATGAGGGGGTCGCCATCCTGAAAAAGAACCCATTCCAAGACGATGAAGAAAAGGCCGAATTCATCGAGAAAAAGGGCTTTCGATACACTCGTTCGGTCTCACTTCCTGCCGGTTAATTTTTTTTCAAAGTAATCCTTGAATAAGGTCGGGGGAGAGACTACTTCCTCGGCCGTCAGAGATATAGTGCTTAGCTCGGGTGGCGGAATTGGTAGACGCGCCAGACTAAGGATCTGGTGTCCATTGCGGAC
>JALZWJ010000207.1 GCA_023300065.1 Akkermansiaceae bacterium | reverse complement strand
CCGTGGTAGGGCGACCAGGTGGCGATATTTGGGTTAAAGCCCCATGACATGTGGGTGCAGACGGTGCTGTGGCCATCGAGGAATGGGAGGGTAGCGACCATCGCATCGACCGGAGTGCGTTGCAGCTTACCACCGAAGGGTGCGAGGACGGTGCCTGCTCCGACTGAGGAGTCGAAGCGTTCGCCAAGGCCTCTTTGGGAGGCGATGTTGAGGTCGCCGAGAGCTTCTGAGAGGTGCTGCGCGGTGGGGTTTGGGACTGCGTGATCGCTTGGGCGACGGTAGATGACGGGGTCGACGTAGAGGATGGTTCTCCCATCTGGAGCTAAGAAGACGTTCTCGTTGTGCAGATCCTCTACGAAGACATCCAGCTTTGGGATGTAGTAGTCATCATTGCGGAAGCGGAAGGCTCCGAAGCGCTGGAACATGTCCGCTTCGACTTGCTCGCGTGAGGCTCCGAGGGATGAACCATCGGCGGATTTGGCGGCTCGGATGAACTTTTGTTTGATCAAGATCGAGACCGAGAGGGCTTCGAGGATGACGCCTTCGACAGTGTAGGCGGTCTCCTCGAAGAGCAGGGCGTGGAGGGAGAGGCGCTCCAGGAATTGGAGCCAGTGGCCATGATAGCTGCCGGTGTTCGCTTTGAGGACCGATGTGCCGTCTTCCGTAAGGATCACTCTTTGTTCCGCTCCGGCGATTTTGCCTTGGGACTGCCAGAGTTTGTCAAATTTCTCGGAGCCGAAATCGAGTGCGCTTAGGCCACTTCTGAGCTCCCGTTCTTCGATGGAACGTAGGGCTCGGTTGAACTCTTGTCGCTCTGTTCTGTTGTGGGGCTCTGCGATGCTAGGCTCTGCGCTTGCGCGGTGAACTCGGTCGAGGATGCTGGCGATTGTTCGGCAATGATCGCCGAGGCCTTCCGAGATGCTTCCCGGTGCGAGTCGCTGAGATAAGAATTTTTGGCTGTTTTCATGAGTGGATTGTAAAGGGGATGTTAAGGTGCCGCAAGCGCTGACGTGGACAGTAGCGTCTTGCTTGACTCCGTTGGTGTCTAGGAATTCACGGGAGAGATCGACGATGTTTTTGCCGCGCCAGCTCATGCGGAGGCGGCCGGTGTCGGTGACGGTGGCGACGTGGACGCACTCGAGGTTTTCTTTGTCAGACTCGGCGATGAAGTAGGAGGCATCGGCGGGGTCGACGCAGATTGCCATGCGTTCTTGGGACTCGGAGATGGCAAGTTCGGTGCCATCGAGGCCGTCGTATTTCTTTGGGACGGCATCGAGGTCGAGGTCGAGGCTATCGGCGATTTCACCGATCGCGACACTCACGCCGCCTGCTCCGAAGTCGTTACAGATTTTGATTTTGGGGGCGAGTTCCGGGTTGCGGAAGAGGCGTTGGATTTTGCGCTCGGTGGGGGCGTCGCCTTTTTGAACTTCGGCTGAGTTGTCCAAGGCATCATCGGTGTGTTCTTTGGAAGAACCGGTAGCACCACCGACGCCATCGCGCCCAGTGCGGCCGCCGATGAGGAGGATGAAGTCGCCGTTATCGGGGCCTCCGCGGAAGACATTTTTACGCGGGGAGGCTGAGACGACGGCTCCGATTTCCATGCGCTTTGCGGCATAGTTCGGGTGGTAGACTTCGGAGACTTTTCCGGTGGCGAGGCCGATTTGGTTTCCGTAGGAGGAATAGCCGTGGGCGGACTCTTGGCAGATTTTGCGCTGCGGGAGTTTGCCGGGGATGGTTTCGGAATAGGGAGTGCGTGGGTCGGCGGCACCGGTGACACGCATGGCTTGGTAGACGTATGAGCGACCGCTTAAGGGGTCACGGATACAGCCGCCGAGGCAGGTGGCGGCTCCGCCGAAGGGCTCGATCTCGGTGGGGTGGTTGTGGGTTTCGTTTTTGAATTGGACGAGCCATTCTTCTCCGTCGTCTGCTTTGACGACGATGGAGGCGGCGTTGATCTCGTTTGAGACTTCGACGTTATCGAGCTCGCCGGTTTTGCGGAGTTCCTTCATGCCCATGAGGGCGATGTCCATGAGGGAGACGGGGCGGTCGGTGTCGGGGCCGTAGACCTCGTCGCGCGTTTTGAGGTAGGTCTTGTAGGTGTCCTCGATGACGTCGGTGCCTTCATCGAAGGTGACTTTTTTGATGCGTGACTCGAAGGTGGTGTGGCGGCAGTGGTCCGACCAGTAGGTGTCGAGCATGCGGAGCTCGGTGATGGTGGGCTCGCGGTCTTCTGAGAGGAAATATTTTTGGGTGTGGACGAGGTCGGCAGTGGACATGGCGAGGCCGAGTTCGCTGCGGTAGGCGTCGAAGTCGGCTTCGGATTTGGTGTTGAAGCCGGTGAGGATCGCGACGTCGGCGGGCTCGGGGGAGTCGGTGCGCTGGAAGTCATCGGTCACGGAGACCTCGTGCGAGTCGACGGGGTTGATGAGATACTTCTTAATCTCGGTGATCTCCTGGGCGGAGAGGGCTCCCTTGAGAATGATGACGCGGGCGGATGAGACGAAGGGGCGGTCTTTTCCGGTGAGGATCTGGACGCACTGGGCGGCGGAGTCGGCGCGTTGGTCGAACTGGCCGGGGAGGAACTCGATCGCGAAGGAGATTTCGTCCGCGCTGAGGGAGAGGGTTGTGGAGGATGTCTCGACCTGTGGCTCGGAGAGGATGAGCTGGGAGGCTTTGGCGAATTCCTCGGCGGATAGGCCATCGAGGTCATATCGCTGCACGATGCGTGCGGACTCGATAGAGTCGATCGCGAGGTTAGCGCGGAGATCAGCGATGAGGTGAGCAGGCTCGCTGGCGAAGGGGACGGATTTTTCGACGAAAAGGCGGTGCATGGAAAGTTGTGAGAGAGGTGGAGACTACGGGCTGGGAAGGCAAGGACAAGTGTGAAGCGGTGGGTTATTGGTTATTGGTTATTGGTTATTGGTTATTGGTTATTGGTTATTGGTTATTGGACTTGGGACTTGGGACTTGGGACTTGGGACTTGCACATGTTGGTAAATGATCTTTGAGAGTCTATGTCGAGATGGCTACGTAAGTTGTTTGGTTGGGGAGGGGCGCCGATTAGGATGATGGGCGCAGATTTATTGGGGGCGTGAAAAAGCCGCTCCTTTTTTAATGGGAAGCGGCTTTTGGGGAGAGGAGTTTATCTGGGGCTCTGGGGCTGAAGGTTACTTCTGCTTGCTCTTTTCCATCTTACGCTCGGCGTGGATAGTGGCGCGGGATTTTTCGAGGAGGGCTTTGGTGGCTTTGATGCCGGCGTCCTCGGAGAGGGTTTTGCCTTCGTATTCGACTCCGACGTAGCCTTGGTAGCGGTGCTTGAGCATGATTTTGAGCATTTTGACGAAGTCGGTGTCGGATTCTTCGCCGTTTTCGTCGAACTTATTAGCCTTTGCGGAGACGCCTTTAGCGTAGGGCATGAGTTCTTCCATTCCTTTGTAGCGGTCGTAGCCGTGGAAGTTTCCGAAGTCTGGGAGGGAGCCGCAGTTGTCGAGGCCCACGTCTGCGAGGACTTTGGCCATCCAAGTTCCGTTGGAGGAGAGTCCGCCGTGATTTTCGACGATGATGTTGATGTTGTGGTCTGCGGCAAAGGTGGAGAGTCCGGTGAGGCCTTTGACGCAGTTTGCGGCTTGTTCTTCGTTAGTTTTTCCTTCGCCGTGTGAGTTTACGCGGATGGCGTGGCAGCCTAGGAATTTGGCGGCTTCGACCCATTTTTTGTGGTTATCGATGGTTTTTTGGCGCTTTTTATCAGACTCGGCGCCGAGGTGGCCTTCTCCATCGATCATGATGAGGACGTTTTTCATGCCGAGGTCGGAGACGCGTTTTTTGAGTTCGCCGAGGTATTTCGTGTCCTTGGCTTTGTCTTTGAAGAATTGGTTTACGTATTCGAGTGCGTGGATATCGTAGGTTTTTTGGGTGTATTCAGGCCATTCCATGTTGGTCATTTTCCCGCCTTTGAGGGCACGGTGGTTCGACCACTGGGCGAGGGAGATGTCGAAGAGGTCATTGGCGATGGTGCGATCTACTTTTCTAGCGTCAACGAGGGTGGTGGCGGTGAGAGCTGCAAATGAGGAGTGGAGGAAGTGGCGGCGTTTCATTGTTATTAGTTTCGTTGTGGACGGGCGCGAAGGAAAGGGGAAAGTTACGTCATCATGAGTATTACGACGAAACGAGGTGATTCAGGATCTACTGATCTTTTATTTGGAGGGAAGGCGAGTAAAGGCGATGCGCAGATTGAGGCATTGGGTGCGGTGGATGAGCTGAATGCTATTTTGGGGCTGGCACGGGTGGTGATGGACGGGGAGGGGGCAGAGGCGGTGGATCAGGTGCAGAAGTGGTTGGTGACGTTGATGGGCGAGTTGGCAATGCCGGTGGGGAAGAATGCGGAGTATGATAAAACGGGCTTTGGCCGGATCGGGGAGGTTGAGATTTCTTGGATGGAGGATTGGAGTGCGGGGATCGAGGGCGACCGAAAGTTTAAAGGCTGGCTGAGGCCTGGTGAAAATGGGGGGGAGCTGGCGGCGCGTTTACACGTGGCGCGGACGGTGGCCCGCCGCGCTGAGAGGAGGGTGTGGGAGGTGAGCGATGAGATTGCTTTCCCGGAGATTCGGATTTTCTTGAATCGTTTGTCCGATGCTCTGTGGCTGATGGCGCGGAGGAGTGAGGGGTAGGTTATTGGTTATTGGGGCGTTGGATCCGTTTTGGGTGATGGATGTGAGGGGGAAGAATGACTCAGAAAAAAGCCGCACACCTTTCGGTGTGCGGCTTTTTTTGGGAATGAATGGCTAGGCTCCTTTATTTCTTCGACCCGGTGGCGGGGAGGAAGCGGTAGTAGGACTCTAGCATGAGGGTGGCGAGGCAAGTGCGGTAGTGCGTGGCGAAGCCACCTCCGTCGATAAATCCAGCGGCGACGGCTTTGACTCCTTTTTTACCACCATTGACGGGTTTGTAGGAACCGTTTTCGGCTTGGTTGTTGAGGACTTGGTCACGGAAGAGCTTGTTATAACGTTCCCACTCGGGGCCGCCATTATTGAGCATACATTGGACGGCGTAGTAGTGGCCGTAGATGTCTGAGTCGACGCCATTCCAGTCAAACTTCATTTCCTTGTCCATGAAGCGGACGGCCTTACGGGCAACTTTAGAGGCGGAGGACTTCCAGATCTGGAAGCAAAGAGCGCCGACAGCGGCGAGGGTGGTGCCGTCTTGGCTACCGTGGAGGTGCGGGCCGGTGTAACCCATAGCGCCGCTGGAGAGTTGCATGCGTTCGACGTAGTCGAGGCCTTTTTTGTAGCACTTGGTGACGTTCTTGAAATCAAGTCCGGTGAACTTGCAGGCCTTGAGCGCCTGGAGGTGCCAGCCGACGATGGAGAGGTCTCCGCCGCGCTTGCCGTCTTCATCGTAGGCGTAGTCCCAGCCGCCACCTTGGTGCTGGCTGTTGATCATGAACTGTCCGGAGGCCACGACTGCTTCTTCAAGCTGGTTGATGTTTTCTCCAAAGGATTTGACACAGAGGGTGTAGGCCTCGGCGAGGGCGTAGACTGCGATGGAGTGCTCGTAGCACCAGTGGTTGTCTTTGAAGTCGGTGGCGAGCTTGCCATTGTTCTTCATGGCCTTGTTGGTGAGGTAGGTAATGGCAGCGAGGACGCTTTCACCGAATTCTTCTGATTGGGCAGTTTCGCAGTGGCCAAGGTAGGCGAGGAGAGCGAGGCCGGTCATGCCGACGGGCTTCTGGCTGGTCCAGGAACCGTCTTTATTCTGATTTTTTTTAAGCCAGCGGAGGGAGGCGACGACGGCATCTTCACACTTTTCAGTTCCTCCGCTGGAGAGGAGGCGCTGGATACGGTCGGCCTTGGAGCAGCGCTTTTTCATGGAGGTAGGGATGTTGCCAAATCCGCCACCGGCTCCGCTGCCATCTCCATTTCCCCAGCCATCACCGAAGTCGTTTCCGTCACCGAAGTCGGTGCTGGGCTCTGGGACATCGATCTCTGGAACAGGAATCGCGGTGGGGGATGAGGTGTTGGCTGCGATGACCTTTGACATCGAGGCTGAGGGGGCGGAGGGCTTGCGCTCAACCTGAGTTTGAACTTTCTTTTGTTGAAGGTTCTCTTCTGATTCCGGCGTGCCGCTGTAGCTGATAATCTGGGGGGTGATGTTGGTGGGGCTGGCAAATGCGATGATGGTCAGAATGATGCCTACGAGAACCATCAGGAGCAGGGCGATGATGAGGCTGGTGATGGTGGAGGTCCGTTTCTGGGCCGCGAGGCGGGCTGCTGCTTCTGGGGAGAGTTGGGCGTGTAAGCTCATATTAAAAAAATGGGATAGGTGTGTGTTAGACCGTCGGACTCTTTGGCGATCGTCGCTGCATCTGGTGGTTGAACGATGTCGCTGAGACTTAAATTAGGGAGAATTATTTGAAATCCCAGTTTTGTTTTTGGTCGGTTTTGAGAAATCGATTGAGCGAGAGCGTGATTTGTTTATTTCCTATGTTGATGCGTGTTTTTTCAGCTTAGGATCAGTCTCCAAAAGGAGATCTAGGGAAACGGCTGAGTCATTGCTTTTCTTAAAGCTGAGAAAAAGGGAACGAAAGGAGTAATCAGGAAATGTCTAGGATAATGTTGCATGCTTTCATATCGATAGGGATGTACCTGAATTCTGTGAAATTACGTCATGACTATTTTTAAAAACCGCTTCCCGCTTCTGATTGCTACGATTGGTTTCCCGGTCTCGTTCTACGGTGGCCGCATGACGGTGAGCGATTCTGGAGAGGTCGCTCCAGATCAGGCTGCGAGGAGGGCTACTAGCGTAAACGGAGCGAGGTCTAGGGGCCGCGGTGAGCGAAGTGGCGAGAGGTGGAGCACACTCTCTGATCAAGAAGCAGGGGACGTGTTTGATTTCGAAGGTTACCGTAGGGTGACGAGTCCCGCGGGGGCGGAGGCTTTGTTGCAAGATTTATTGAGTTCGATGTCCTCGGACCCCGAGCGAATTTTTGCTTTTGCGCAGGAGCATGAGGCGGTCATTGGTGAAGATGGGATGGAGCTGCTGCTTTTAGGGTGGACGCGAAATGATCCTGAGGCGGCTTGGGAGGTGGCAAAGGTTGACTATCCGGAGAGAACGGATGAGGTCCTAGGGGAGATGGGGAAATCCGAGCCAGAGTTGGCGTTAAAGTTGGCGAGGGAACTTCATAAGGGTAATTTTGAGGATGGGCACGCTGCAATCTCGGGCATCATCCGGGGTGCTTATCACGATGGTCGTTATGAGAAGGCGATTGGGTTAATCGAGCTTTTAGGAAAAGAGAGTTACGGAGAGGGGGGGAGCGATGGTTCATCGCTATATCAAGTTGTGCTGGATGAGTGGACACGCTTTTCCCCAGTGGAAGCGGCACAGTGGGTGCAGGGTTTTCCGGATGATGGCACCGGAGCGAAGGGGAGGGTGGAGGAGGCTTTGGTAGAAAACTGGACTAATCA
>JALZWJ010000206.1 GCA_023300065.1 Akkermansiaceae bacterium | reverse complement strand
AAGAACAGCCTCAAGACAAACTTCCTCCTCACCGAAATTGCCGAGAAAGAAGAATTCAAAATTGAAAGTAGTGAAGTTCTCCAACGCGTCACAATGATGGCGAAGCAGGCCAAGAAGCCCGTCAAAGGCTTCATGAAAGAACTTCAGAAAAGTGGCAAGCTTGGCAACATCCGCCAGAACATGCTCTTCAGTAAGGCTATTGACTTCTTAGTAGAGCACGCGACCGTCACAGAGGTTGAACCTGAAACTGACGAAAAATAAGCCATGATCCCCACTTCTCACTCCGGAGACTCCACTCCGCAGAATAACTACTTCATTCCCACCGTCATCGAGTCCGATGGCCGTGGCGAGCGCGCCTTTGACATCTACTCACGCCTTCTCAAGGATCGTATCATCTTCATTGGAACTGGCATCGACGACGGCGTGGCAAATTCCGTCATCGCCCAAATGCTCTTCCTCCAGATGCAGGACCCTAAGAAGGACATCCACATTTACATCAACTCCCCAGGAGGCTCGGTCACCGCAGGTCTAGCGATCTACGACACCATGCAATTCCTCACCTGTGATGTGAATACCTACTGCATCGGTATTTGCGCATCCATGGGCTCCGTACTCTTGACTGCTGGAACAAAGGGCAAGCGCTTCGCTCTCCCAAACTCTCACGTCATGATTCACCAAGTCTCAGGCGGAGCACAAGGCACCGCGGCAGATGTAGAGCGGACCGTCGAGTTCATGTATTCCCTCAAGCGTCGCCTCAATGACATCCTTGCACATCACTGTGGTAAGACGTCTGAGGAACTAGAAACTGCTTCAGACCGCGACAACTACATGTCCGCGGCAGAGTCTGTCAAATTCGGCCTCGTGGACAAAGTCCTCGAGAACCGCACGCAGCTCCCCGACCCACCGAAGAGCTAAGCTTCGCAAAGCTTCCTTACTTTCAAAAGCGAACGTCGTCAGGCGTTCGCTTTTTTTGTAGATTGGAGAAACACCTACCTCTGTAAAAGAGCAAAACGACCGACAAAAGATCATCGATCAATCGTTTCATAGTTCATAGTATCCACCCTACCTCCTTTAACATAATCACCTCAATGAACTGGAAAAAAATCCTCATCGGCACCTGGTCTTGGAAGCGTCCCTTCTACTCCATCGGGACAATCTACCTCCTACTCTCGCTCTACGGATGCTTCATGGCCGATAACATCATCTTCCAACCACCCGGCACCCCTTATCCAAAGGATCGCTCAAACTTCGTCACCGTCGCAAGCGGAGACCAACAAATCACGCTCTACTCCCGCCCTGCCGCCGAAGGCATGCCCACCCTTCTCTGGTCTCACGGGAATGCCCAAAACCTCAGCTCCCTCCGCTCCGATCTCGATGCTCTCAATCTCCAAGGGTTCGGAGTCATCGCCTACGACTATCCTGGCTACGGCGAGAGCAGCGGAAAACCCACCGAAAAGGGAGCCTACCGCGCCGCCGAGGCCGCTTACAATCACCTCACCGAAACTCTCAAAACACCCGCAGACCAGATCATCCTCATCGGCCAATCCGTGGGCTCCGGCCCCACCTGCTGGCTCGCAGCTCAACACGATTCACAGAATCGTGGCGTCGTCCTCATCTCCCCTTTCCTCAGCGTCTTCCGCGTTGTGACCCGCGTCCCCATCCTCCCCGGCGACCGCTTCCCGAACCTCAAATGGATTAAGGAATTCAAAACACCCCTCCTTGTGATCCACGGCGAAAACGATCAAGTCATCCCCTTCCAAGACGGCAAACGCCTCTTCGAGCTCTCTCCCTCTCCCAAGAAGACCTTCGTTCCCGTCCCCGATGCCGGCCACAATGACATCTTCGTCCAAGCCGACTTCGACTTCGTCAGACTCCTCACCAACACCTTTAAAGAAGACTAGCTCAAGTCTTCTGCCGTGACACTACGCTGCTCACGTGTCCCCAGCTCCACCGCTTGATCCACAACCCGTGAGGGATCTCCGTCGAAACGGTAGCCATGGCAATTTGGGCAAATCACAACCTCCGCCGTCACGATGGAATCACAACCCTCACAGACTTTATAAGCCACAGGATTGTTCGCAATCTCGCGAGCTTTCGCGAGTCGGTCTTGCTGAGTTGCATCTGCCATCGATCAAAAAAATAAGGGCCATGAGGTAATCCCTCAAGGCCCTTGTGAAAAATCTTTTACAAATGAAGAGAAAACCTAAGCAGGCTTGATCGCCTTATTGGTGCGGCTCTTAAGGTTCGCAGCCTTGTTCTTCTGGAAGATGTTCTTCTTGGCAGCCTTGTCGACAGCAGAAGTGAACTCCTGGTATGCCTTCATCGCTTCCTCATTCTTACCTTCTTCAGCAGCGGTCACGGCCTTCTTTTGGAGGGTCTTGATCCGGCTCTTAGCGGCACGGTTATTCTCTGTGCGCTTTTCGATTTGACGCACTCTTTTTTCTGCAGACTTATTGTTGGCCATAGGACATTCCGCCATGGGCGGAGCGGGAAAATAGGCAAAACACACGAGGTGTCAAGTTCCACTCCATGAAATTTCAATAGCCCCCCCGCCCTTCTTGTGGAAAGATTCACTTATGAAAACAAGCACCACCCTCCTGATGAGCCTCCTCATTGGGCTGGCACCCGCTCAGGACAAACCCGAGATCCCAGAGGACCTCCTCGATGACGAGCACTTCCGCAACGAAACCGCACTCAACGAATTCACCGTCCCCTCCATCGCCAAGGTTTTTAACGAGCTCGAAAAAATCTCCCCCCTCTCTTACACCTCCGATCACCTCAAACAGCACGATCGCCTCCCGCTCGACCGCTCCCGCCTCGCCCTGCGCCTCGGCACCCTCATCGCAGATGGCTTCATCGCCGTTCAGACCGGCAACTCGGATGATGTCCCCACCATTGCCTCCCATATTTCTCGCTACGCCAAAGCCCTCGGAGCGGGTGAGCGTATTAAAAAGCACGCAGCCTCTCTCCTAGACCATGCGAAGGCAAAAGACCTCCCAAGGCTCAAAACCTCCCTCGCAGCCACCCAGCGTGATGTCGAACGCGAGCTCGCCAGCCTCCGCGACCCTGACCTCTCCCACCTCATCTCTCTCGGTGGTTGGCTCCAAGCGCTAGACTCAGCCTCCATCGCCGTTAACACCAAATTTACCCAAGAGCGTGCCGCCACCCTCTTCCGGGAGGACGTCGCCGACTACTACGCAGAATCGATAGGCTCTCTCAATCCTGTCATTAGCGCTCGCCCCCACGTCGTCAAAATGCGACTCCTCCTCCAAGGCCTCCGCAACGCGATGGTCCTGGACGAAGGTGCCCTTCCCACCGCCGAGGAGGTCAAAGAAGTCACCGAGGTCTCTGCCGAGCTCGTCAAAATCGCACGTAAATAATCAAAATCACATGACTCTCCTTCTCGGAC